>CAJBRY010000570.1 GCA_903958085.1 uncultured Geobacteraceae bacterium | reverse complement strand
GTACTGACCGACTTCCAAACCGCTGGAAAGGGGCGGCGCGGCAGGGTATGGTGTTCACCTCCCGGAGTAAATCTTTACTGCTCTGTTATTCTGCGCCCTTCAATAATGCCTTTTGAAGCTCCGCAACTGACTTTTCTATCTGCGGTAGCAGTTGCCAGAGCAATTGAACTTACTACCACACTGACCCCTGAGATCAAATGGCCTAACGATCTGCTGGTTTCAGGCAAAAAGGTCGCCGGGCTTTTGAATGAAATGAGTGCTGAGACGGATGGAATCAACTTCGTCATTCTGGGCATAGGAGTCAATCTGAACATGACTGCTGAACTTTTTCCTGACGACTTGAGACATCCTGCTACTTCTCTTTTCATGGAATCAGGCATACACATAGACCGTTCGCGCTTTGTGGGTACAATGTTAAATGAGCTTGACCGTTTATACCGCGATTTCCTGATGCATGGATTCAATCCGGTACGAGATGAGTGGCAGCGACGTTGCAACGCCAGGGGACAAAGAATCAGCGTCACCGATGCCGGTACTGAATGTTGCTATGGAAATTTTGCCGGGATAGACTCTGACGGTGCATTGTTACTAATAACTGATGATAATGTGCTACATAGGATCACCAGCGGAGATGTGAGGAATATTTAAATAATGCTTCTGGTTATTGATGTCGGCAATAGCAACATTGTGCTTGGAGTGTACGATGGCGTTCAGCTTATTCGAAGTTGGCGATTGTCTACTGACAAATCACGTACTTCAGACGAATATGCCGTACTGCTGCACAGTCTTTTTGAACAGGCCGGACTTGGTTTTTCCGGAGTCAAAGCTTCAATAATTTCGTCAGTTGTTCCTCCTCTAACTGGAATAATGGAAGCAATTTCTCACGATTTTTTTAATCTGACACCATATATTGTCGGCCCTGGAATCAAGACAGGAATGCTCATCCACTATGACAATCCCAGGGAAGTCGGGGCTGACCGGATTGTCAACGCTGTCGCGGGTTATGATAAACACAGGTGCCCTTTGGTTATTGTTGATTTTGGAACTGCCACGACCTTCGATTATGTGAACGGCAAAGGTGAATACTGCGGTGGAGCAATTGCGCCTGGACTTGCCATTTCAGTAGAAGCCCTCTTTCAGCGGGCAAGCAAGTTGCCAAGGATAGATATTGTAAAGCCACCCCACGTAATCGCTAAAAACACTGTAAACTCCATGCAGGCTGGTATCTTTTTCGGTTACGTTGGCCTTGTGGACGGAATTGTAGAAAATATCCGTGCAGAATCTAATGAAGAATTCCGGGTGATAGCCACAGGTGGCCTGGCTTCACTTATTGCTCCCGAGTCAAAAACTATTGATGAAGTTGATGAAAACCTGACGCTTGACGGTTTACGGATATTATACGAGCGAAACCGCTGATTTCTTGTAACTAGATAGTTACTCTTGTAATTTGAACAGATAGTGTTGTACAGACAGTTAAATCCATATTGCACGCAAGGAGGCAGTCGAATGGGACAATTTGAAACCAGCAAGATCCGCAACTTGGGTATCATCGCGCATGGTGGTGCCGGTAAGACGTCGCTTTCAGAGGCAATTCTGTTTAACACCGGCATGATTGACCGACTGGGCAGGGTAGATGACGGTACGTCAACAATGGATTTTGAACCGGAAGAGATCAAAAGAAAAATTTCAATTACGTCCGCACTTGATCATTGTGAATGGCAGGGGCATTCCATCCATATCGTAGATACTCCAGGATATGGCAACTTCATTGCCGACACGCGTGCCTGCATGCGAACCCTCGACTGTGCGGTAATAATTTTGTCTGCGATATCAGGAGTAAAGGCTCAGACGGAGGAAATCTGGAGTTGGGCCAATGAATTTGAAATTCCGCGAATCGCCTTTGTCAACAAACTTGACCGCGAAAGAGCAAGTTTTCTACGCGCAATAGATGATATGGAAAAAATGCTGGGAGCGCGGGGTGTAGCAATTCAGATGCCGATCGGCCTTGAAGCAGCTTTTGAAGGGTTTGTAGATCTTATTACAATGAAAGCCTTTTTTTATGCCAAGGATGGTTCCGGCAAATTCAACGAAGGCGCAATCCCTTCTGAATATGCAGATGAGGCGGCGCGTTTGCGTGAGCATCTGGTAGAAACAGTTGCCGAGGCATATGATGCACTTACAGAGAAATATCTGGAAAATGGTGACCTTACAGTAGAAGAAATTGTTGACGGCCTTCGCGTCGGTACAATGCGCAACACTTTTACTGCAGTGCTTTGCGGAGCAGCAACTGCAAATATTGGTGTAGCACAGCTGCTGGATGCAATCTGCGCCTATCTCCCCTCTCCGCTGGATAGAACCAAAGCAGCCGGCATTAATCCGAAAAATGAAGAAATTATTGAAAGAGCTCCGGACGAGAAAGAACCTTTTTCTGCCTTGGTCTTTAAGACTACCTCCGACCCGTACACAGGCAAAATTACTATATTCCGAGTTTATTCCGGTGTACTTAACTCGGACTCAACCGTATTCAACTCAACCAAAGGTGTTGAGGAACGAATTGGCCAGATTTACGAACTGGAAGGTAAAAAGCAACATCCGATCAAGCAGGCTGTAGCGGGTGATATCGTAGCCGTAGCCAAACTAAAGGAAACTGTCACCGGCGACACTCTCTGTGATCCAGGCAAGCCGATAATATTTGAGCCTGCCAAACAGCTGCTGCCGGTTATTTCTTACGCCATCGAGCCCAAAACCAAAGCAGACGAAGACAAAATCCACAATGCACTGCACCGTATGATCGAGGAAGAACCCACCCTTGAGTCACACCGGGATACTCAAACCAAGGAATTTATTATTTCCGGAATGGGACAGGTTCATCTTGAGGTTATCGTTGAAAAGATGAAGCGTAAATTTGGCGTGGAGGTTCTGCTCAAGACCCCCAAAGTTCCATATTTTGAAACTATTCGTGGTACAGCCAAAGTTCAGGGTAAATATAAGAAACAGTCTGGTGGACGCGGACAATACGGGGACTGCTGGATTGAAATGTCACCTACCGGCCGTGGCGAAGGATATATTTTCGAAGATAAGGTTGTCGGAGGCGTTATACCTCGCCAGTACATACCCGCAGTTGACAAGGGGATTCAGGAGGCCAGTGTTGACGGATTTTTAGCAGGCTATCCTGTTGTTGACTTTAAAGTTGCTTTGTACGATGGATCGTTTCATACCGTAGATTCATCCGAAATGGCTTTTAAGGTTGCCGGTTCAATGGCTTTCAAAAAGGCAATGGAGCTTTGCAAGGCAATTCTGCTCGAACCGATAGTTAATATGAAAATTACTGTTCCGGATGAAAACATGGGTGATGTCATAGGTGACCTCAACTCAAGACGCGGCAAGGTAGTTGGTGTAGAACCTAAAGCAAATTCTCAGATTATTCGCGCAATTGTTCCAATGTCTGAAGTACTTGCCTATTCCAATGATCTCAAGTCCATGACCAGTGATCGCGGAATGTTCAGCACCGAGTTTTCCCATTATGAAGAAGTGCCGTCACACCTTTCTCAGAAAATTATTGCAGATGCGAATGCTGAAAAGAAAGAATCCCATAGTCACTAAGAGTATTTTGACTAAACAGGATAAGAGCCTTTAATAAGTGATATTCAGGCAGATTGTCTTGGAAAGTTGCTTCAAACCTACAAATGGAGGATGCAAATGGATTTCAAATTCGATAAAGATTCGGGTGAAGATATGCAGCAGAACCCGTCAGGCGAAAAAAAGAAGCAAAGCGCTCTCCTTGTCCTTCTTCTGATTCTGATCGGCGGTTTTACTTACGTATATTTTTTCACCGGCCTGATCAAACCGCAGGAATCAAAAAAAGCTGCCGAAGCTCCTGCAACAGCAGAGCAGACGGTAAAAATGCCAATACCGAGTCGTGAAGGTGAGGTTGTAAAACCAGCGACAACCGCACCGGAAAAAGAAGAAAAAACGAAAGCGGCAACACCGCCTCCTGCTACTGTGGCTGCCGTTCCAGCCGCAAAACCTGCTCCTGCACAAGCCAAGCCTGCTACGGCACCTGCAGCAGCTGTAAAATCAGCGCCCCCTGTTCAGGCTAAACCGAAAGAAGAACCAAAGAAACCTGAAATTCCAAAAACAGCAGAGAAGAAATCAGCGCCGACCGCAGTTGCTGACAAAAAAGATATGAAGCCACAGGCAACGAAGGTTGAAGAGAAAAAAAATGTTGCTGATGCAAAAAAAGTTAACGTAGCTGAAGCTGATAAGAAGACTGCTGCAACAAAGGATACGGCAAAGAAAACGGGAGCAGAGGTGCAGACAGTTCAAAATACACCGGCAAAGCCGGCCTCATGGACTTTATTCGTTGGCAATTACGTTCTCGAAGAAGCACTTTCGGCTGATATGGGTCGTGTACGCAAGGCTGGGCTTCAGCCTGTCATAAAAGCATCTACACGCAAAAAGACTTCGATGAACCGCTTGTTTGTATCTGAATTCAATGATCGGGTTGCAGCACAAAGCGCAATGGATAAATTGAAACGCCAGACTTCAGATGCTTTTGTCATGGAGCAGGATGGCAAATTTGCTCTATATGCAGGGTCATATATGCAAAGCGAATCAGCAAACGCTGAAAAAGAACGCCTGAAAGCCGCAGGCGTGAGCGTAACTATTAAGCACTCTGAAATTGCAATCCCATCACAGATTCTGTCAGTCGGCCCGTTCAAAACAAAAAAAGAAGCGGACTCATCCCTTGTTAAGCTTAAAAGTGAGGGACTGAAAGCAACGCTAGCTCAAAAATAATAAATACCTGATGTCTGAAAAAGTCAAATTGACCATATCCCCGACCGTGGCTGAATACGTCCGGCCGGGGACTTCTCTTGAAACAAGGCTAGCCGGTTGTTCTATTGCTTCTACTCTTGCTGTGGAAGATCACTTGATGCTTCTGTTTTGCCTTTCAAAAGATGCTGAAACATCAGTCCGCACAAGCGCCCTCTCCAGTCTGAAAGATTTACCGAAGAATATTATCAGAAAGTATTTAGAATCCGACCATTCACATCCTCTGGTATTAAATTCCCTGCCCAATTTATGTGATAATTTTTCAGAGGCTGCACTCTCAACAGAACCCGAATCATCTGATATCGGCTCTAAAACAGATTTAATCTCTCTTAAGGATCAGACTACAGAAGATAAAACGCCTGAAGCAGATGCTCCAGTAGATGAAGACGATGAGCAATTCCTCAGTAAGTATAAAACAGCACAACTTATGGGAATAGGAGAAAAAATCAAGATGGCGCTTTCAGGCGATAAAGAGTGGCGCGCAATTCTTGTTAAAGATGCAAACAAACTTGTTTCAGGGAGTGTCATAAAAAATCCGAGAATAACAGAGGGCGAAATTCATACGCTTATCAAGGCTGGAATTCAGAATGATGAAATTATGCGGCTTATTTGCGCCAACAAGGAATGGATAAAAAGTTATAAAATCAGAAAAGCCCTTATAGAAAATAATCGTACTCCTGTTCAGAATGCCATGAGATATCTGGGTACGATGGTCGAGAAAGATTTGGCGGGATTTGCAAAAAGCAAAAACATCGCGTCAGTAATATCCACCATGGCAAAGCGACTTCTGTTGAACAAGAAAAAGTAAGACTGGAGTCCGTTATGGCCCTCATAAATCATGCAAAAAAAGAAATAAACGCCAAAATTGTATATTTCGGTCCAGCAAAAAGTGGTAAAAGCACAGCTCTCACCTATATTTATTCGCGTATTAAACCTTCCCTGCGCGGCGATCTCAAATCTGTTCCGGCCAGTGAGGACAATCTTCTGTTTTTTGATTTCAGCCCTTTTGATGCCCCGCTGGCAAACGGCTATCGTTTCCGACTGCACATCTATACACTAACCGGAATTGTCACTAATCCTGCAACCTGGAGAATGACTCTCAAAGGTGCAGACGGCATTATGATCATGGCTGATCCGGCTGATGAACGGATCGCTGAAACCAGAGAGAGCATTGCACAGTTGCGAGATTTTCTGGCTGCATACGGTGTTGGCTTACACGAAACACCAACTCTATTGCAGCTTAACGATACTTCAGAAAACAGTCTGTCTGTTCAAACGGCAGATGTTGTAGAAAAGCTGGAACTCATAGATCTTCCTTACTGCCGTTCTAACTCCGTCACTAGCGAGGGATTGCTTGAGGCATTGACGATACTTTCACGTCAGGTGCTCGATCGAGTCATGGCAAATAAGCAGCGGGAAGTGAAAGCCGAAGCTGTTGAAGAGGATGAGCCTAATGAATCCGGTGATACGGTAAACTCATCAGTTGATATTCAGGCTGACCAGGAAATAAGACGAAATGTGGATATAGCCGACAAAACTTGCGTTACGTTTTTGCCAAATGAGCTTTCAGTGAATGGGACAACCCTTAGAATACCTATAGATATTCAGTGTGGTGAAAATCAAAGCAGGTTTGTTGTAACAGTAGCAATTGAATCAATAGAGTCGTAACTATGGTTCGGTCTCTCCACTAGTTGCAAAGATACGTGGAATTATAAAGGGAACCCTCCGCTGATACGTGCTGTATTCGCTGCCAAACTGCTGAAGCAACCGTTTTTCCTCAATAAGAGCTCCAAACAATAAATATGCTGACGAAATGAATGTCAGCATCAACCAGCGAACAGTTATTACAGGATTGCTAATCAGGAACAATATCGAAAGCAGATAAAGCGGATGACGCACGATCTGATATAATCCTTTGGTGGCAAGTTTCTGAGACTTAGCTGAATCTCTCCGGAAACCTGAAACTCCTAGAAACTCGGCTACTCCGGTTTGCGTTATGCATACGAACAACATTACAAGAAAAATAAATTGGAATGCATAGAGCGCAAGACTCCATACTCCAGGAACAACATACAAAACATCAGAGTTTCTGAAGGATGCCATTACCCAGCTGAAAACAATAATTGACACAATGTTGTAATATAACCGGTAATATTGACTTAGGTGACCGTCTCCACTCCCAAATCGCCTTTTTAAAGACGGCATCGCCAAAACTGAGTGTATAAGCACAAAAATTGTAAACCGAAATATAAACTCTGTTGTTTCCAGCACTTGCACCACCATATTGTATGATTTTTCAGAAAACGTTATCATGAGCGTCTTGTATGCACAACAATAACATGCTATAAGGCCATACTGTTTCAGTTTCTCTTGGAGGTTTCTTAAATGGCAATTATCACCGTATCGCGAGAAATGGGCACTGGTGCCTTCCAGATTGCCCAGGAAGTTGCTCAAAAGCTCAAATATACTCTTATCGATGGACCACGGATTAAGTCGCTGGCTGCCAAATATGGCCTGACTTCTGAAATACTGCAGATGGTAGATGAAAAACCCCCCTCCTACGTCACAGCTGAAGATCGTAAACGTGCAGCAGCACTCAATGTTATTGAACTGATCATTCTTGATCTTGCCAAAAAAGGCAATGCTGTAATTTACGGGCGTGGCGGTCAGGATCTGCTCAAAGATTGCAAGAATATTCTTAGGCTACGCTTTATTGCAGATTTTGAGGAACGAGTTGAGCGTTTTGCTGAACGTGAATGGATTGACCCTGACATGGCTCGTTCGCTGATACGCCGAAGCGACCACCAACGTGGAGGTTTTATTCACTTCTATTTTGATCGAAACTGGCAAGACCCAAACAATTATGACCTGGTATTCAACACATCAAGGCTTTCGGAATCAACAATCGTTAACAGTATCATTGCCGCAGCCAAAGAACCATCCTTGAAAGAATTTGACAAGGCAGCGGGGGCAGTAATTGACAGTGTTATTTTGTCAAAGAAGATAGAGACTGCACTTTTGAACTCTGCAGTTCTGGAGGACTATCGCCCTTTCACAATCTCAATTGACAAAGGCGCAGTGTCAATAGGTGGCTATATTGTTTCAGAAGCACAGAAGAAGGCGGCTATCCAGATTGTAAAATCTGTCAAAGGGGTTACTTCAGTGACAGAAGATATTAACGTTGTGGATTATAAGGCCTATAAAGAGAAGATGTAAGGCAGGTTTTTGAACCTTTCAGAATCAACCGAAAATAAGCTGAAGCAACTAACTTCCTAAAGATGACCCGCTAATCTCTAATACTGATTTTGCGGGTTTTTTGTTTTCCGTCCTGTCAACAACTATGCCGAAAGCCACTTTGACAAAAAAGAAGATAGCCAGAATCAAATTCACAGACAAGCGGCAAGTCATTTCATTTTTGAGAACGCGGTACCAGCCTTTCATCTGGCGTAAACCAGCCCCCTTTACAGTAATAATCAATCTGGGAAGTTTTACTGTCTACCAATTCGGGGTTACAGTGAAAAATCAAACCTGCGTCGCTATATAGGGGAGATTGCCGTCCATACTTAGGTCAATTTCAAAGTTTTTTCCAGAGTATTCTTCTGCCATGACTTATTGTGTCATAGTCTTATGGTATAGATAAATATATCCGATATATAGCGAGTATGAGCGATAAACGGTATAATCTGCAACTATGAAAGCTGGAGTAACATAAAATGACACGCTAACTGATCCTAAAAGCGCAGGTAATGGTGCATTGATGCGTCTTGCGCCAGTTGTATTGGCCTTTTTTCCAGACTTGTCAGCAGTAAAAGAATATTCTCGTCTTTCCACAATTACCACCCATGCTGCAATCGTGAAAATATAACCCGTGACACCGAGCAGATACAGATCAAAAAGGAGAGCACGGGGGACAAGGAACTGCACGGCATATACACCGAACTCTTTCAAACCGGAATGTTATGCATACCTCGACAATCTCACTACAGGCATTTTCTATTTCAAGTTTCAGTTCCTTCAATGAAAGGTCATCAGCTGCGTTGACTTTCAAATCCATGATCATATTCAGTGATTTTATAGTTGAAGAATATTCATCACGTGATTTGAATATTCTTCACTAAGACACCTCAAACTCTCCAATCCCAAAATGCAACAGTATAAATACCAAACAGTTAGATATTTCCCTGATTTTGGCACAACACTTGATAGACACCAGGCTAAATACTGTCAGGGTAAGGAGTCTGTCCATGTCAGCGTTTATCGTGAACGCTAATAAAATGGCTACATCGCTGCTCATCATTTTTACCTTTGTGGTCTTGGCTGTCCTCGCTCTTCGGGTCCGAATTGTAGCTACAACTGACTCAATAACTGTATTAAGAACAACCGGCATGACCTGTGGCAGTTGTTCAAGCAAAATCACTAAAATGCTTGAGTTATTAAGAGGTGTTGTTGTTAGCGAGGTTGATGTTGAAGGCGGTTGGGTGGTTGTCGGTTACGACACAAAGACCGTGAAACCGGAGGCTTTGGCTGAAAAAGTCAGCAGCACCGGTTTCAGCAGTAATGTACACATGGTACTATCACCCGAACAATTCAAGAAGATTACCGGAAGAGATATTAGTGTGAAAGCGACTCCGTCCTCGGGATGCTGTGGAGGTAAAAGTGGCGGATGCGGATCTAACAAAAATAGTTGAAAAGGAGATTCAAATGGTAACAAATCGGACAAAACATGCTTTATGGGTAGGGTTTGTAACGTTGGTATTGCTGGTCGGAGCTGCCAGTGTCTTTGCTTTCTCCCTCGGTAAGTACGAAAAAGTAAAAATAAGTGGAGGAAATGCAACGATACCTGTTGCTAAAATGGCTGATGGCAAGGCTCACTTTTACAAATTTGAAGACGGTGGAAAAGAGATCGCCTTCTTTGCGGTCAAAGCGACTGACGGTATCATCAAGACTGCTTTTGACGCCTGTGACTCCTGCTACAAATCCAAAAAGGGGTATGAACAGCAGAGCAATAAGATGAACTGCAAAAATTGCAACCAGAAGTTTGCCATTGACAGGCTCGGTCCCAATGCTACCGGCGGTTGCAATCCCGGCTACCTGGCACATCAACAGAGTGGAAATAATATCACCATTTCAGTTAATGATCTCAAGGGCGGAGCTAAATACTTCTGATGAAACTACACACTATTTCTATCAACAACCTGAAGCGCCGTAAATCCAAGATGGCGTTTCTGACTATCGGCCTCATGGTCGGAATCGCCACCATAGTGACCCTGGTGACCCTAACTCGCTCAATGTCCAGCGATATTGAGCGAAAAATGGATGAATTCGGCGCCAACATTCTGATTACACCTCAAAGTAACGGCCTCTCCATGAACTACGGTGGCATCAGTCTGGGAGGAGTGAGTTTTGATCAGCGCGAGATATTGGAAGCCGATCTGGCTACGATCAAGAACATTCAAAATCGTAAAAATATCTCGGCCATCAGTCCCAAAGTACTCGGCGGCATTACCATCAACAATCATGACGTGTTACTGGTTGGAGTGCATTTTGAGAGCGAATTGAAGATGAAACAATGGTGGAAGGTCTTTGGCGGTGAACCTAACTCCGATCATGACCTTTTGCTGGGGACCGATGCCTCTAAGGTCCTGAACGTATCTCCCGGCGATAAGTTGGTTATCAAGGGAGAAACATTCACGGTTACTGGAGTGCTGGAGCAGACCGGTTCCCAGGATGATTCTCTGGTCTTTGCCTCGCTGGGCAAAGCACAGAAACTGCTGGGCAAGGAAGGTAAAATTACCCTTGCTGAGGTGGCGGCACTCTGCTCTGGTTGCCCAATCGGAGATATGGTAACCCAGATTGCCGAGAAACTGCCTGACGCCAAGGTGTCTGCCATCCAGCAGGTAGTGGAAGGACGACTTAAAGCTTTGGATCAATTCAAACGATTTTCCTATGCCATGGCTGGTGTGGTTGTATTTATTGGTTCTCTGATAGTTTTCGTCACCATGATGGGGAGCGTTAACGAGCGAACCATAGAAATTGGCGTATTCCGGGCTATTGGCTTCCGTAAGAGTCACATCATGCGGATCATACTTCTGGAAGCGGCACTGGTCAGCCTGTTGGCCGGTTTCCTCGGGTATGCCGTAGGCATGACTGGAGCCAGGTTGGCATTGCCGTTTATGGCTGAAAGCAAAAATGCCTACCTGATCTGGGATATGACAGTGGCCTTTGGCTCAATAGGGCTTTCAGTAACGCTGGGGCTTCTGGCAAGTCTCTATCCGGCGCTGCATGCATCAAAAATGGATCCGACCGAGGCTTTGCGGGCACTATAAAAGTATCGGCTAAAACGAGGAGTGTATGGCACTGATAGAAATCAATAACGTAAAGAAGCAATATTCGAGCGGCTGCGATGTCGTTGAAGCGTTGCGGGGGATAAATATCAGCATTGAGGCCGGTGAGTTCATCACCATCATGGGGCAGTCCGGTTCAGGCAAAAGTACT
>CAJBRY010000569.1 GCA_903958085.1 uncultured Geobacteraceae bacterium | reverse complement strand
GTGTTAATCCTAATTTCTTGGCAATTAGGACTTGCGACTGTTTCAGCCTCACCTTTTTGGAGGGTGTGCTGCGATCAGCAGAAGCTACGACAGAGGCCGGTTTGGAACGCTGCGTTTTTTGTGGCGCTGCTTCCTCTTCCTTGTCCCCAAAGTTCTCTGGGAATCGACGACGCATAGTGTCATCAACCTTCTTCCAGTACTCATCCGTGGACGGATATGACGTCCCGTATTGAGCAACTAGCTTCTGATGTAATCCCAGAGCCAAGCTAGTCATTTCTTCATCCTTACCAAACCATTCATTGCGCTCTTGCCACGCAACTGCACGTTGATCAGGTTGAGGTACTGTATTAGTTGCGGGTTGTACATCACTTTCTTCAGGTTGTCTAGACGGAACAAATTCTTTAGCTTTCTGGATTTTGAACTGTGCCTGATTTAACTTCTCCTGAGCATCCAGCAAACGGTCAGAATCACCCATGTCATAGGCATCCTTGTATTCCCGCTTGGCATTGTCCAACTCCATCTCTGCCGCAGATTTGTAGGTGTCAATAAAGTGCTGCTCACCCGTAGATATTCGTCCTTTTAAAGCACGGTTCTCTTCTTGCATCTGCTTGGCATACGCGATAGCTTCCTGCTGCTCTCGTAGTGCCTGATCTTTAGCTCGGCGCTCATCGTGCCAAACCTTCTTCATCTGTTTAAGACGAGTCTTTACCCCTTCGCTATATTCCTCAAGCTCATCTTCCTCAAGCTCGTCTACTATATCTTTAGGTAAAGGATCACGATTCCTGTCTTCCGGTGGGGTATCGTCCTCAATCTCTATCTCAAAGTCAGCAGACGTCTCTTCTTTCTCGTCGGGGAATTGGAATTCCTCCGCGTCCATTTTGTTTGTAGCCATTTGTTTCTCCTTTGTTAAACCCTAGATATTCCGCGAGGATCATCCACAACTGCCTCAACTACATCGTCGTTGATGAGTCGGAACTCACGACCATGAATCTTTAGGCGAGTACCAGTGTTAGGGCGGGCGAGAATAAAATCCCCTTCCTTACACCATGGGCCATTTGGAAACCGTTTTTCATCTTTGTAGCAATCCGGCCCCATCTTGATTACGAAAAATACGGTAGCCAGAATCTGTTCGTGATTCATGGTTGAGTCTGCTTTTAACAAACCGCTATCGAACTTTTCCTCTTTGTCCGGCAGTCCTACTAGGATGTGATACCCAGTTGGTTCCGGTAATTGTTTCGCTTTCTCTTCTGCTGTTTGTGGCAGAGTTGATACCTCGCCGTCTTCGGTGGCGATTGCGATTTCACTCATCAGATAACTCCATAGTTTTTGCAAGGTCTAAGATAAAACCCTCTGCAATCGAGAGACCCCGAATCTCGCCGCAAAGTTTTTGGTACTCAGAATAGTCTTTGGCACAGTTGGTTGAAACGGCCTCGACTATCTGCTGACGCTTATCTCTCACTTGTTGAATGAGAATTTCAAACGCCTTATCCATAATCAATCACCTTTTTTGGTAGGTTGTTTAGGTTCTGTTTGTTGCATATCCATCCGGTCTTTGGCTATTTTGGAACCAATTTCCAGACCTTTAATCTGCCGCTCACCCTCAAATTTTGCTTTTTCCGCAGCGACTTTTGCGCCAACCTGCATGCCAGCAATCTCTTTCTGGGCTTCGATACGCTCTCTTTCCAAATCGATTTCGTCTGCTTTTGCCGCAGCATCCATCGCAAGTTTCTTCTCTTTGAGTTCCACTTCCTTCTGCTTCAACATCAACTCCTGCTGCTGCATTTGAACAATCGGGTCTTGAGCCGTTTGTTGCGCCTGCTTCTGCTGGGCTTCCGCTTGATCTTTAGTTAACAGTTTTTGTGCTGCCAACGCCATCATTCGGGATATCTCTACTTCCATCTCTCTTGGCAATTCTTTATCCATTTCTGGCAAAGGAATACCTAACTGCTCTTCTATCTGTTTGCGGTACTCAAACGCCACATGCTCGTTGATATGCGCCATAGCAGCCGCTTGGATCATTTGAGCTTTTGGGTTTTGTCCAACAATCTGTGCAATCTTTGGGTCTTGCATAGCTGACTGGTGTACCTGAATGTGCGCTTGGTGATCCTGATAGATGAACGCCTTAACAGGTTTGCCATTAAGGATGTTCATGTTCTCTTGCACTGGGTCTTTAGGCTTGAAGTCTTCTGCGCTAGGTACTAACTTACCGATATTCTTAATACCCAAGACTTCCAACATCTGGCGATTCAGCTCTACCAAGTCATAGATCTGTGGATTGGCCTGCGCCATCTGCATAACAGCCTGATACTGCACAACCTTCTGCGCCATAGTTGCCGCATTTGGATCAGATACTGGGATTACATCCACTTGATCGTAGTCTGACTTCTTAGCGCGGCGCGAACCCGCTACCGGATCGTAGTCGTACTCTTCCGGCGTGTAGTCAGCAATGATTTCCTTCAATAACTTCAGCTCTTGCTTCATCGCGTAGTGAACACGCGCTTGAACCGCTGACATTACCTTGAGCGTTCTCTCCAAAATAGCCAGTGTTGTACCCACTGGTGAATTGGAAGACATATCCGCAATCTTTAAATCCGCTGCGCCCGCAAACCGTCGGCCTTCTTCGACGATCTGGTTCATCAACGCTAAGAGGACTTGGCTTGGCTCTTTATAGGGGAGGGGGAGGATGTTGTCTCTAATGGTGCCAGACGCGACGTCCACATCTCGGAACTCGCCGGGAGAAATTGGAGTGTCATCTCCCTTGACCCGCATTCCCTTAGTCTTGAGACCCCCAGGCAAGTTCGATAAAGTGCCAGCATCAACAAGCTGGCGAATGATAGAAGTACCAGACTTAGCAAAAGCACCAATAAGATGGATAAGGCCAAAGGCATAGAAGCCAAAGCCGGGTATATATGGGTAGTGAACAAAGTGATTCCTCTTCTGGCACGTTTCATCTTCAGGATGCCAGTTCCTTCTGATAGCTAAAATCTCTTGAGAAGTTTTTTCGATAGTTACAATGTATGGCAGACCGATGCCAGTATCTTTGCCCTTCTCGTCTTTATCCTCATAGCCTGGCAGATCTAAATAAACCTGCATTTCCAACAGTTTGTACCTATCGTCCGACGTAGCACGGAAACCCATACGTTCCGCTATCTTCTTTTCCACATCGTCTAACGTATTCTGTGGTTCCGGCAGGTCAATATCCTTGTAGAAGCCAGCAACCATCAGCCTGCGTAGGTCATTCTTGGTTTTGCGCATGACATGGGTCATACGGTTAGCCGTTTCCAAGTTAGACGCGCCATAAGGAACGACTACATCTTCGGCTGGGACAAATACAGCTACCTGTCTATTAAGACTGGGGTCAAAGTAGACCTTCTTAAACGCATTTCCTGATAAACCTAAGCCCCATGCCATACGTTCGTGTTCTGGACGGTACTCAACCATGACTTCGGTGAGCTGATAGTTCATATCGTCTTGCACACGTTCAGCAGCGTCCTTCTTCGCAGGTGTTTCCTTACCAATAATCTTAGTTTTAACTGGCCCCGCAGCTGGGAATGTCTCCATAATCGTCTCGGCTTGGAATTTGACAAGAGCCTCAGATAACAACGGATGATAAACGCCACATGCACCTTCCCATGGTTCTGATCGTTCTTCAATTTTCATCCCCAATAGTTCTAAACCGTCCACATAGGTCTGCATCCAGTCCTTACGTGCGTCGATATCGTCATCAAAGTCCGACAGCAAGTCGCCAGCTAACTCTTGAAGTTCGTTATCGGTTATAAACTCAGCTAGGTTGGCGTCAAAGTCATCGTCTTCTTCCTTGCCTGGCTCAATATCAATCTCTAAGTCTCCAAGTCCTATAGATACAGACTCTGGATCTTCAATCTCAATCTCAATATCCGGTTCCATTTCAGTGCTACCCATGCCTAAAGGTGCCTGATAGAGAGCTTTGTCAAAATTTGTCGCCATGTTAGTCCTTAGTAGTAAACGCGCTTGCGACGGAATTCGATTGGATCGTCTTCTTCGTCGGAATCAAGCCGCAAAAATCCGCCCTGCCGAAATCGCATCAATGCCTGTACCGTACTATCCACCAAGTCATCGTGTTCTGCGTTCGGAAACCTTGCCATTTCCTCGATAACCTCGTCAGCCCAACGGGTTTCGGGTGCCCACACTTTACCGGATGAGAATAAGTCCGTCACGCTGTTCAAACGCACGAACTTATCGTTGCCACGGGTAGGTGTGTAGTCCTGAACATACACACCCATGCGTCTCAACTCAAATATCAACGGCGCGCCAGCAGCTTTAGCCTCAATAATGCAGGAATCAGGCTGCCATTCGTCGTACATTTCTTTGGCCTTAGCCTTTAACTCGGGAAACTCCAGCTTATCCTTCCACGCATCGAGCAAAATGATGTTTACATCACTCTCATTCTCGTCTTTGTGGAACACACCCCATGTTGTACACGCAGAATAGTCAGCCCGCTGACTCTTTGTGAACGCAGTATCCCAACTTTGGATGATAAATTCACACGGCGGCGCTCTATCTGACTCCCAACGCTTCCACCAATCCCTCTTTACTAGCGCACCTTCTTCACCTGTAGGCTGTTGTTGGTACTGAGCGTTCCATTTATACGGAGGAAGTTCCTCTTTTAACGCTTCTAGTTCAACCAGAGGCCAGAATTCAGGCCATAAAGAGTTCCCAGATGGAAGAATTGCTGGTAGTTCTATTACTTCCCAGTCAGATGAATCGCTTTTCAGTACCTTTCCGGTCAGATCTTTATCCGACCAGCGGGTCATAACAATAATAATTGCCCCACCTGGCTGCAAACGCTGACGCGGGCCCGAGGTATACCACTCATAAACATTATCAAAGACGCCCGGATCTCCTTGAGCCAGCTTGGCTTCTTGTTCAGAATGTGGGTCATCTATTATTAGTAGGTCAGCACCCTTACCAG
>CAJBRY010000568.1 GCA_903958085.1 uncultured Geobacteraceae bacterium | reverse complement strand
CTTCCTGACAGTAATTTCTGGCGCAGTTGGCAACTCAATTACGGTGGAAATCAAAAGAGGTTGGCGCACCGCAGTTTTTCTATGGTTTAGTGTAATAGACAAAAGTGGTGGTGGCAAGACTCACCCGCAGAATGCCGCAATGAAGCCGCTTCTGAAATTACAGTCCATTGAGGGTGTGAAGTTTGAACATGAATCGAACGAGTACAAAGCTGACAAAGCGGCATATGACCGAGACAAAAAATCTGGTGGCGGTGATCCTCCTTCCGAGCCTGAACCGATGCGCCATTATTACTCACAGAATTTCACCATTGAAGCTTTGATACCAATGTTTAAGAAATCAGCAAGAGGTATCGTTGTTTATGTTGATGAGTTGGCTGGACTCCTTAAAGGCATGGGTCAGTATAAGGGTGGCAAAAACTCAGATGATGAACAACTACTTTCGCTATTCAACTGCGATGCCCTGAAATCAGATCGGGTTAAGAACTCAGGATTTTCTAGGGAATCTGGGGCGGCTGTCCTTGGTGGTATCCAGCCTGAAATATTCGCTACTGTATTCGGTGATAAAGAAGCGGCTAACGGTATGTTGTTTCGGTTTTTACCTATGGTGTTAAATCTTACTCCGCCAATGTTTTCAGATGATGAACTGAGTGAGGAAAGTGAAGAAAAGTGGGAAAATATCATAGCGTGGATGTACTCAATTCCAGCCACTATTGACCCGCTCACTGGTCACATCGTCAAGAACACACTCAAAGTGGATGATGCCGGAAAGAAGGCTTGGAAGGAATTCCATGACGAACTTTCAGCCGTCCAACTGTTTATGCCATCACGTTTCCAAGGATACCTGCCTAAGTTCAAAACCTATTGCCTGAAATTCATGGGGATTCTCCATCTTATTAATTGCTACGAATGTGACGGACTAGCCCTGACAATAAACGAATCTACTGTGAACGGTGCTATCAAGCTGACTCGTTACTTTGCAGGAGAAGCCCTGCAACTTGTCAAGGGAGCAGTAGTCGCTGGCAACCCATACCATGCATTTGTTCATAAAGCCATTGATGCAATCCGTGGGGAGACCGATGGTGGCAAGGTATCGCTCACCAGAGTACGGGAAAAGTTGAACGAATTACTCCCGCCGGAAATACATATTGGGAACAACCAAAATAAGATGGTTTCTACATGGCTGAGAGAAATCGGGTTCGCAGTGGCTGAAGGCACTGGTCATAAAAGTTACGTTTTAATTCTCTAGAACTTTCCTAGCTCTCCTCACTTTCCTCATTATTGCAGATGGGGTTAGTGAGGATAGTGAAGAAAATGAGGAATCTCCCAAGGAAATATAAATGAAAATTTCATCTGGAACTTTAGACGACATATTAAAACGCCGCACCTTGATTGCGGATGTATCAGCACCGTCTTTATCAAGACAGCTAGACACAACATCTGCTTATTGTGCCAAGTACAAAGGTCACTGCTCCTTAAAGATCACCGGCGTTTATCCTGATGATTGTATCAAGATTGGTTGTGAACATAACACTAAGGAAGTCTACCTGCCGAAATGTAGAGAG
>CAJBRY010000567.1 GCA_903958085.1 uncultured Geobacteraceae bacterium | reverse complement strand
CGATTATTTGCGATATTTTCGACCCGATCACCAAGGAAGATTACACCCGTGATCCACGCAACATTGCTAAAAAGGCTGAAATGTACTTAAAATCAACAGGCATTGGAGATACTGCTTTCTTCGGTCCAGAAGCAGAATTCTTCATCTTTGACGATGTACGCTTCTCATCAACCGCCAATCAGTCTTTCTTTGCCGTTGATTCATCTGAAGGTGCATGGAATACAGGTCGTGAAGAGTTCCCAAATCTTGGTTACAAACCACGTCACAAGGAAGGCTATTTCCCATGTTCGCCGGTTGATTCACAGAATGACCTGCGTAACGAGATGGTAGAAGTGCTTCAGAGTGTTGGTATTCGCGTAGAGTGCCAGCATCACGAGGTTGCCACAGGTGGTCAGGCAGAAATAGATATGCGTTTTTCTTCGCTGGTTGATATGGCTGACCAGCTCCAATGGTTTAAGTACATCATCAAGAACGTAGCTTATCGCAACGGGAAAACAGTAACCTTTATGCCGAAGCCGCTTTACGGTGACAATGGTTCGGGAATGCACTGCCATCAGTCAATCTGGAAAGATGGTCAGAACCTCTTTGCCGGCGACAAATACGGCGGTCTTTCCCAGATGGCTCTCTGGTACATTGGTGGAATAATTAAGCATGCAAAAGCTCTTTGCGCAATTACAAATCCTACCACCAATTCTTACAAGCGTTTGGTGCCAGGCTTTGAGGCACCAGTGAACATGGCATACTCCAGCCGTAACCGCTCCGCTTCGCTTCGTATTCCAATGATGTCAACTAATCCAAAAGCCAAGCGAATTGAATATCGTACTCCAGATCCATCATGCAATGGCTATCTTGCTTTTGCTGCTATGCTGATGGCCGGACTGGATGGTATTGAAAATAAGATTGATCCGGGCCAGCCGCTGGACAAGGATATTTACGGTCTTTCTCCTGAGGAACTGAAAGATATTCCGTCTGCTCCAGGTACGCTTGAAGAAGCTCTGAAATGCCTCAGAGAAGACCATGACTTCCTTCTTAAGGGAGATGTCTTCACTCCTGACGTAATTGAAAAATGGATTGAGTACAAAACTGAGGCTGAAGTAAATCCTGTGAGGATGCGTCCGGTTCCTCTTGAGTTTGAACTGTACTATGACATCTAATTAAAGCTGATCTTAATAAAACTTAGGAAGGGCGGGAGAAATCCCGCCCTTCTTGCGTCTTATGGGTGTCTCTTGCAATTGACTTTGCCTCCTTACTCTGTTAGAAGATATGCAGATTTATGCAGTTTAAAGGATACTTTAATGGAAAGTTTTTTTCTCAAGCTTTCGGTGATGCTTGTGCCAGGAATGTTGGCTATTGTTTGTCACGAAGTTTCACACGGTTATGTCGCCTGGCGATTTGGTGATCCGACGGCCCGGATGCAGGGGCGTCTGACTTTGAATCCGCTTAAGCATATAGATATTATTGGTACCCTTATGATATTTTTTGTAGGTATCGGTTGGGCAAAGCCGGTTCCGGTTGTCTATGAAAATCTTCGCAACCCGAAGCGAGATATGATCTGGGTTGCTGCGGCAGGGCCGATAACCAATATAATTATTGCAACCGTTTCTGCGCTGGTGCTAAGAGCTCTGGTTTCGTTTGGCAATCCGGCATCATCGTTGTCTCCAATTAATATGCTTCTCGAGCCGGTTGTGTTGATGTTGGCTTTTTCTGTTTACATCAATCTACTGCTAGCGATTTTCAATATGATACCGATGCCGCCTCTGGACGGAGGTCGCGTATTGGTGGGTTTATTGCCGTATCGTCAGGCTGTTGCGCTATCGCGCATTGAGCCTTACGGAATGATGATTATCATTGCATTGGTGTTTTTTACCAATATGTTTTCGTACATAGTATCTCCGTTTCTACGATTTGGTGTGCATTTATTGGCTGGTCCGCAAAGCGGGATTGTTATGGGCGTAACTAGGCTGATGATGCACTGAATTTATGATTGTAAGGAAAATTGATGAACGATCCAAGAGTTAGGCAGTTTGCAGAAATATTAGTTGATTACTCAACGAGGGTAAAGAAAGGTGATGTCGTACTTATAAACGCTGCTGGACTGGAAGCGCTCCCTCTGGTCAAGGAGCTTTATGCTCTCTGCCTAAAGCGCGGTGCCAAGTATGTGGAATACGGTTTTTCAGTGCCGGAAATCGACCGAAATTTCTACAACCTGGCAAATAAGCAGCAACTAGGACACTTTCCTCAACATAAACTGGATTTTTATAAATCGCTTACGGTCTATATAGGCATTTCAGCCAGCAACAATTCTATGGTAATGGCAAATGCCCGTCAAGAGTCAATGGTTGCCTATTCCAAGCTTACCAAACCTTTGATAGATCAGCGTGTTAAGCATACCAGATGGTGTGTGACCCGATACCCGACCCACGCCTCTGCTCAGGAAGCCCGCATGAGTCTTGAGGAATATGAGGACTATCTGTTTTCCGCCTGCTGCATCGACTGGAATGCGGAATCCAAAAAACAGGAAAAATTAAAGAAGCTTATCGACAAAACAAAAGTGGTGCGAATTTCAGCGCCTGACACTGATCTCCGTTTCAGCATAGATGGACTGCCAGGAATAAAATGTGATGGTCGCTTTAATATGCCGGACGGTGAGGTCTTTACGGCACCGGTCAAAAACTCAGTCCAGGGACATATTACCTACAACTGTCCGAGCCTCTATCAAGGCAAAGAATATAACTGTGTCCGCTTCGAGTTTGCCGACGGTAGAATTATGAAGGCCACTGCAGGTGGCGGCATGAGCAAAACGTTGAACAAGATTCTGGATGCTGATGAAGGTGCTCGCTATATTGGTGAGTTTGCTATTGGTGTGAATCCCGGCATACGTCAACCTATGCGAAATATCCTTTTTGACGAAAAAATTTTTGGTTCGATTCATTTTACACCGGGTCAGGCCTACGATGAGTGCGACAATGGCAATCGTTCCTCTGTTCACTGGGACCTGGTGCGGATTCTCACTGATGGAGAAATCTGGTTTGACGATGTTATTATCCAAAAAAACGGTAGATTTGTTCACAAAGATTTGCTGGAGCTTAATCCTAAATCTGATAGAGTTTTGAAATAATGACAGAAAATTCTGAATTAGAATTTGAGCATGATGATTTTGATTTTGAAACGATAGACGAAGAGCTGTTGGTCGATGAGAGGTGTCAACAGGTTCTGAAGCTTTTCTATCTGTTTTTGCAGCAGCAGGGGATGGGGCTGGAGAAAGCCTCAGATATGGCTTTCAGTGCTGATCTGTATTTGCGGGATTATCTCATTGATTTCGGCCGTCAGAATATTGTGCGCCCACAACCTGGAGTTGTTTCTAAATTTGCCGGCTCCTGGTTCATTACTCACACTCTTGACCCGGATTCTGCCGTTCTGGAACGTCATTTAGAGGCTATTTCAGAACTGTACAGATATATGCATCGTCAGCATCTTATCTCTGCATACGAGTTGGCATTTCTTATGAAAGAAACGAGAGACGTCGAATATTACCGGCAGAGAATTGATTCTTTTCTGAACATCGCTGCTGATGGTTTTGTTGAGTGGGATGCCGCCTGCCCAGCACATTTTTGAACTGAATTTATCGGAGTTGGCTTAAATGGCTTGCAAACAGATAAAGCAGATGGTCATAACAATTCTTGAGCGGAAACATATTCGGCCGGATTGGTATTTTGATTTTGATGGTCAGGAATTTCAGGATTTTATTACTGGAATAACCAAAGAGATGAAACGGTTGGGGGTTGTTCTTTCTGTTGTTAGAAACCGTGAGGGTGAGATCGCTATCAACAGCTATGCTGACTTGCTTAACGTAGTAAAAATTTCATCACATCAGGACGGGCACAGCAACCAGTGTGTAGGCCACATTATAGGTAAAAGTGAACATCTTGATATTATGGAGGATATAAGAGCTGCTGTCAGGCGCGTGGCATTTGCTCCAGAAACGGTTGCTCCTTACAGCGAGTTTAGAAAAGTATGCCATAACTGCGGCTGTGGCTGTTAGGCACGGATATTATTTTAAAAAATACTATTAAAGGAGAATCATCATGTCAGCATCAATTCCGGAAACAGTAAGAAGGTTGCTTGCTTCACAGCCAATTGAACTGCCGATTTTTCATCCTGTGGCTTTAAAACTTCAGAAGATGCTCTCCAACTATGATTTTACAGTGGACGAGGTTTCTCAGGTTGCCAATGAAGACATGTCGCTCGCCAGCCAGATGCTGAAAATTGCCAATTCCCCGATGTATATGGGGCGCTCCAAAGTTGCAACTATCAAAGAAGCTGTTATTAGACTCGGAGCCCAACAGGTTATCAATCTGGTTATTGCCGCCTCACAGGCCTCAGTTCATTCATCCAGTAATAAGGCACTGGATCATTATATGAAAAATTTATGGATCCACAGCCATGGTTGTGCTCTTGGTGCGAAATGGCTGGCTCATTCGTGCGGCATGCGCGGAGTGGCTGACGAAACGTATCTGGCTGCGCTTCTTCATGACGTAGGCAAGCTCTATCTGCTTAAGTCTATTGAGCGACTTGTGGGGGCTGGAGTCATCAGTTCGATGTTCGATGACGAACTGATTTTGGAAATTTTTGAGGCTATGCATGTTGAACAGGGATATCGCATGATGCAGCACTGGAATTTTCCTGCCATGTACTGTGATGTTATTCGAGACCATCACGCGTCGGAATGGGACACCGTCAACAAAATGTTGGCCATAGTCCGATTTGTTAACCTGACATGTCGAAGGATTGGTCTTGGCTTGAAGCATGAGCCTGACCTTGTTTTGATCTCAACGAAGGAAGCTGAGGTCCTTGAAATATCAGATACCCAGATTGTTGAGCTTGAGGCTATGCTTGAGGAATCTCGGGAAGCTGTGCTTGAAGGATAAGTCTGATTTTTGAAAAATTCACAGTAAAAGGATACTATTCGTTGTGATATTTGTTCCCGAATCTATTTTAGTTACTGGCGGAGCCGGTTTTATCGGTTCAAATTTTATTCATTCATTTATGGCGAATAACCAGCGCTGCATGGTTACCAATCTTGATTGCCTCACATACGCCGGTAATCTTGAAAACCTTACTGCTCTGGAGGGTAATCCTAACTACCGATTTGTTAAAGGGGATATTGGTGATACTGAACTGGTGGCAGGGGTGCTTGCCGGACAGAAGATTGATGCGGTTGTCCATTTTGCCGCTGAATCACATGTTGACAGATCCATAACGGGTCCCGAAATTTTTATTCGTACGAACGTACTCGGAACTCAGATTCTCCTCGAAGAGAGCCGCAAACATTGGCAATCTGGCTTAGTGCCGGATTTCCGGTTTCTTCAGATATCAACAGATGAAGTTTACGGCAGTCTCGGGGATACAGGCTATTTTACAGAAGAGACACCGCTTGCAGCCAACTCCCCATACTCAGCCAGTAAGGCAGGTGCTGACCTGCTGGTGCGCGCATACCACGAGACTTTTGGAATGCCGACGCTGAATACCCGTTGCTCCAATAATTACGGTCCTTACCACTTTCCTGAAAAATTGATTCCACTTCTTATTCACAACATCATAAACAAGAAACCGTTGCCGGTTTACGGCGATGGACTTAATGTCCGTGACTGGCTACATGTGAGAGATCACGCCTCGGCTATTGAAACGGTTCTAAAAGCGGCGGCCCCGGGTTCCGTTTATAATATTGGTGGAAACAATGAATGGAAAAATATTGACATCGTAAACCTTGTTTGTGATTTGCTGGATGAGCGACTTGAACGTGCTGAAGGGGAAAATCGAACCTTGATAACGTATGTGAAAGATCGCCCCGGTCACGATCGCCGCTACGCGATCGATGCCTCACGCCTAAAAAATGATCTGGGTTGGAGTCCTTCATTTACATTCGAACAAGGGATTGCAGAAACAATTGACTGGTATCTGGCTAACCAGAAATGGGTAGAAGAGGTTACTTCGGGAGCTTACCGTGATTATTATAAGAAGCAATATGGCGGAGGTGCTGCTTGATTCTGGTGGTTGGAGCTAACGGCATGCTTGGTCGCGACCTTATGACGCTTTTGGGCGACAGGGGTGTGGGAGTTGATATTGCTGAAATAGACATTACTTCTCTTGAATCGGTCTTGAAGGTTATCGGAAAATTAAAACCAGATGTGGTTGTAAATTGTGCTGCCTATACAGATGTTGACGGTTGTGAAAGTAATGTCGATACGGCAATGGCAGTCAACGGTGAAGGGGTAGGGCATCTTGCTATGGCATGTCGTGATATTGGTGTCCTGCTTGTGCAGATCAGTACCGATTATATTTTTGACGGTAGCAAAGGCACCCCTTATCTTGAGAATGACAAGCCCTGCCCGCTTAGTATTTATGGTGAATCAAAGCTTGCAGGTGAAATGAACGCAGCTTTCTGCCCAAACCATCTGATTGTGAGGACGCAGTGGTTGTACGGCCTGCATGGTAAGAACTTTGTAGAAACCATGCTGCGACTTGGCGCCGAAAAGGATGAGATGACTGTAGTTGATGATCAAATCGGTTCGCCAACATGGACTGTTGACCTAGCATCTGCAATTGTTGCTTTAATTGATAACGACTGTCGCGGGGTATATCACGCCGCCAATTCAGAATATTGCTCATGGAACGAATTTGCCAAATCGATATTTAAAGCATCTGGCTTAAATGTAAATGTAAAGCCAATGACCACTATAGAGCTCGCACGTCCTGCAAAGCGCCCGCTCTATTCAACTCTTGATTGCACAAAATTGGCTATAGATGCCGGATTTAAGCCGCAGGCATGGCGGAGTGCATTACAGGAGTATCTTAACCTTCGCCCATCGAATCATACTTGAAAGGATCAACTATGGAACGTGGAGAGCGTCCCTGGGGAACATATACAGTTCTTGACGAGAGCACAAGTTACAAGATTAAGCGTATTGAAGTACTGCCTGGTCAGCGTCTTTCACTGCAGAAGCATCATCATCGCAGTGAACACTGGATAGTCGTTTCCGGTACTGCTCTAGTTACCTGCGGAGACAATAAGCAGGTTGTGAACGTCAATGAATCAACTTTCATTCCTATCGGCCAGAACCATCGTCTTGAAAATCCAGGCAGGATTCCGCTTGTGATTATCGAGGTTCAGAGCGGAGAATATCTTGGTGAAGATGATATTGTTCGTTTTAATGACGATTATAACCGTTGCGAAAGTCCCGTTGATGAATAAAATATTTTCTATGCGGTCACTATTCTGTAGTTTTTTGATGCTCTTGATTGTCGGATGTTCAACCTCTTCTACGACAATTATTGAAGAGGAAACAGTTACGAATCCGAAGCCGATGTACAGTTATACCTCAATTATTATTCGAGATTTGGAACTCAATCGGGAACTGTTCACAAAATCTTCTGAAGCCGATATGAGCAAACGAGAGCGTCTCTATGCAAAGCTTCCGGGAGAACTCTCCAAACATATAAAGCGCTATGTATTGTCACATCACACATATAATAATATTTCACAAGATGGAAAACCTGATGCTTCAACGCTGGTACTGACAGGAAAATTCACACGTATCGGCAGGTTTAAAATTTCTGTAGAAGTAAGCTTCCGGGATGGCGCTACCAATCAGGAAGTAGCTTTCTTCAGCCAAACTTTGTGGGACGTTCTCGATGCTACAGATTCTGTAAGTTGGCTTGCACGGGAAATATCAGATTTTATCAACAGAATTCAGTATAAATAGCGGGAGCCGGTTCATGTATATTGTTATTCTTGCTGGAGGTTCAGGCACCAGATTCTGGCCGCTTTCAAGAGTCGCCCGCCCTAAACAGCTTATTTCGATAACCGGCGATAGCAGTATGTTGCAGAGGACTGTCGAACGGATTCTACCTCTGAATCCAAAGCGGATTTTGGTTATTACTAATCACCTCCAGGCTGATGAGACCAAGCGTCAATTGCTGTCTTACGATTCAGTGCCTATAGATGTGATTGCCGAACCTGTCGGACGCAATACGGCAGCAGCGATAGGGCTTGCAGCAGCACTTGTTACCACTTATGACCCTTCCGGAATCATGGTTGTTCTACCTGCAGATCATTTCATAAAAAACGAAAAAGTGCTGCGTGATACCATTACTTTTGCTGGAGAGTCAGCACGCAGGGGTTTTCTGATAACCCTTGGTATTATGCCATCACGCCCCGAGACCGGTTATGGTTATATCGAAGCAGAAATAAACTTGCATGTTAGTGACAATTTGCAGGGACCTTTCCCGGTAAGACGTTTTGTTGAAAAACCCCCCCTGGTTGAGGCAGTACGCTATCTGAATGAAGGAAACTTTTTTTGGAATAGTGGCATGTTTGTCTGGAGAGCTGATACAATTTTAGAGGAAATGGCAGCGTATATGCCGGCTTTTCATGAAAAACTTCTGCAATCCGGTGTAGCAATTGGAACTATTCTCCTAAAAGAACAGATTGCGTCTCTTTATCAGGATATTGAAAGCCTCTCAATTGATTACGCGATAATGGAAAAGTCTTCCCGAGTCCTGATGGTGCCGGTAGAGATGGGCTGGAGTGATGTCGGCAGCTGGAGTGCTCTTCCGGAGGTTATTGAGCCTGATAATAATGGGACGGTATGCGTTAATGCAGCAGGGCATATTGCCGTCGATTCTTCCAACTGCCTGATATATTCTGATCAGAAAATGGTTGCCACTGTTGGAGTTAATAACATTGTAATTGTCTCAACTCCGGATGCTATCCTGATTTGTGACAAGGAACGCTGCCAGGATGTTAAAAAGGTGGTTGAACAGTTGGGAACTGCCGGATTGACTGAATATTTGTAATTCGTTTTGAATCTGAAATTGCAATTAATGGATGAAAAATATAGAACTGAACTACTGCCTGTTATTTAGACCAATGCAAGAGAAAATATTGGTGTCAGTACAAATCTTGACAGCAAATGCCCCTTATTATGTGTGATGCCTCTTTTCCTCTGCCCTAACTCAACGTAAGAACCACCCCGCTAACCGTATTCCATCCGCATCTATCAACTAGCTTGCGGTGATGTGATGAAAGACAAAATACCATGCTGACTGATATTTTCCCGCTTTCCTGCCACAACCGGGTTGTCCTTGCAGGAGGCATTGTCCGGGATATCCTGACTGGCAAAGAGAGCCATGACATTGACCTGATAGCGGCGTTATCGCATGACGAACTTCTTGAACTTGGCTTCCGACTGGTCGAGGCAAGCAGTTCTGCCGCAATATACTTTAAGTATCACCATACCTTCGGCAAGATTGAAGTCACCCGTATCAATAGCATGGCCGAGCTGGAGCAGGATCTGCTCCGGCGGGACTTTACAATCAATGCGATGGCAATGACTCTGACAGGTGAACAGATTGACCCTCTGGGCGGGGAGGCTGATGTATTGGCGGGGCTGTTGAATGCATGCAGCAAAGAATCTTTCACTGGTGATCCTTTGCGCATCTTCCGGGCATTCCGATTCGAAGCGGGAGACTGGCGAATTTCTTCTGATACTGCGGCACTTATTCGGGAGCAAAGCTGGTCGACCCAGTTTAGTTCCATGCCGGTTGAACGCTTTAGCAACGAAATGATGAAGGCGATGGGGAAGAGAAGGCCGGAACTGTTTTTCGAGCGGATGATTGAATTCAGTGTCGGAATTGAGTTTCTGCCGGAGCTTTTCCGGATGCCTCACATCCCTGCCGGCCCATTGGAGCATCATCCTGAAGGGGATCTCCTTACACACTCAGTTCAGGTACTGCAAAGGGTAGCGGCGCGAACGGATGATCCGCTCACTCGGTTCTGCGCTTTTTTCCACGATCTTGGCAAGTTGGCTACAAATCCGGCACTTTACCCAAAACATCATGGACACGATGAGTCCGGTTTTAAGATGGCGGATTATTTCTGCAATCGCTTATGCCTGCCGGCGAATTATCGCAAAGCATTGGCATACATCAGTCGCCTGCACGGCAAGGCCAACAAATGGGATGAGTTACGGGATTCTACAAAGATCAGAATGGCAGAACAGGCAATCAAGGCAGGGGTGGTTGAAATTCTGCCACTGATTTCTGCCGCTGATAAATCCGGCAATCAGCCGATTGCCGGTTGGGAAGATGCTGTCCGGGTCGCTGCTCTGAGCACACGGGAACTGGGAATAGATCAGGAGAAACTGGAAGCTATGCCAATTGCCAACCGTCCATCACATATTTTACAAAGGCGTATTGAGTTGCTAATAACGGTAAGGAGTCGCCATGTCTGGAATCATTGATTTGCGCAGTGATACCGTAACTCACCCGACTGATGCCATGCTGCAGGCTATGGCTGAAGCCCCGCTGGGTGATGACGTGTTTGGAGATGATCCGAGCGTCAATGCGTTGCAGGAAAAAATTTCTGGCATGCTTGGCTTTGAAGCTGGTCTGTTCATGCCATCCGGCACGATGAGCAATCTGTGTGCGATAGTTAGCCATTGTCAACGCGGAGATGAATATATTGTTGGGCAACTTGCTCACTGCTATCGATGTGAGGCTGGTGGTGCCGCGGTTTTGGGGAGTGTCCAGCCGCAGCCGCTGGAACATCAGCCTGACGGGACACTCGCGTTGGAAGATATTTTGGCTGCCATCAAACCGGATGATATTCACTATGCCCGCACCCGTCTGCTCGCCATTGAAAATACTCTGGGTGGGAAACTCATCCCTTTTGACTATCTGGAGCAAGCGACTCAATTGGCAAAACGCAATGGATTATCATGTCATCTCGATGGCGCCCGGCTCTTTAACGCCGCTACAGCACAGGCTGATGCAGTCGGAAGTAATTCCTATGATGAAGCGCGTCGTATATCCGGCTGTTTTGACTCTGTATCGGTCTGCTTGAGCAAAGGGTTAGGTGCTCCGATAGGATCGATTTTGTGCGGAAACTGGGAATTTATAGAAAAGGCTCGCCGCTTCCGGAAAATGGCTGGTGGTGGCATGCGTCAGGCCGGTATGCTGGCTGCAGCCGGTATATATGCCCTGGATAACCATGTCTCGAGACTGAAGGAGGATCATCTCCTTGCCAAAAGACTGGCTGACGGGTTGACAACTATTCCGATGCTGGAGGTTGAAGAACCAGAGACGAATATTGTTTTTGTTAATCTGATTGGCAGCTACAAAGGACGTTCCAGGGAGTTGACAGAGTCCCTGAAGGAACATGGAATTCTTGTTAACGGAACAAGTCGGCTCCGTTTTGTGACGCATCTTGATGTAGATAGTGCCGGAATCGATGCAACTATTTCGATGGTTGGGAGGTTCTTTGGGGACCAAGAGACTGTTAGAACGGGCAATGCAAAACGAACTCACCAAAAACCTTGGTCACTTTCCCAGTGATGATGCCATGTTCAAGTTTCTCTATCTGGCCTTGAAAAACATTGCAAAAAAATGGACAATGCCTATCAGAGACTGGAAGTCAGCATTGAACCAGTTCAGCATCATGTTTCACGGTCGGCTGCCGACCTTCTGAATCTGGGGAAAAGCATATACATGTAGATCGAACCGTTGGAGTTATCCATGAATATCGAACAGATGAAAATTGTCATCAAGGAGATCATCACCAAAACCGACCTTACTCCTTGTGTTGTCGGTCACCGTGGAGTTGGCAAAAGTGCCGGAATTATTCAGGCGTGTCGCGAGATTGACAGAAAGTACGTATCGTTACGTCTCGGACAGATGGAGGTGGGTGATCTGGTAGGCATCCCTTTTCGCGAGGGCGAGGTCATGAACTGGTCTCGCCCTTCCTGGTGGCCGGGCGATGATGAACCGCCAACTGTGGTGCATTGCGATGAACTTAACCGGGCACAGCAGGAGGATACCCTGCAGGCGATATTCCAGTTTGTCGAACCACCCGCTGAAGGGTTGCTCCGTTCTCTCCATACTCATCACCTCTCCAAACGACACAAGGTGGTGGTCAGCATCAACCCACCGGACGGCACCTACCAGGTGGCAACGCTCGACCGCGCCCTGATAGACCGGATGGTAATGCTCTTTGTCGAGACTGATTATCACTGCTGGGCCCGCTATGCCACAGAGCGGGAACTATCTGGTGATGTACGCCAGTTTCTGGCCGGCAATTCCGGCATGCTTGCCCGTCAAGGAGCACCGATGGATCTTCAGGTTGAACCGACCGAGCGCGGTTGGGAGATGGTCAGCATTCTGCGCAAGAGCTGTCGTTTTCCCGGTGATCTTGAGATGGAAGTGTACGCAGGTATCATCGGCAAAGAGGCCGCTGTGACTTTCATGCGCTGGCTTGCTGACCGGAAAGGACGCCCGCTGACCGCCACCGAAATACTCAATGACTGGACGACAGTGGCCGAAAAGGCCGAAAAACAGCGGGATGATATCCAGGCCGCCACCATAAACGATCTGACGGCAACTCTTGAGACAACACCCCTGCTTACCCCGGAACAGGAAGCAAACTTGGTCTTCTACATTGCCGTACTACCGCGCGATCTTCGTTTCGGCTTCGTCAAGTCGCTCCTCAAAATACCAGAGATAGCCCTTGGCATTGCTCAGGATAAATACGACAGCGTCGTGTTCGAGGCCATTCAGGGCATCTCCCGCGAGGCATGAAAAACAGCTCCCTTGAAAATGCTGTGGTACGCCTGCTGAAGCACCGGCCGTTCTACGGTCATTTTATCCTCAACATGCGTCGCGAAGAGCGGAATCTTAACGGCAAAGGTGCTGGTGTCACCGTCAAGAACGGCATCCCTGTTATGGCTGTAGACCCGGTAAAATTTTCTACACTGACAGCTCCTCAGCAACAGGCACTGCTGGAACACCTGGTCAAGCACCTGCTGCATCTTCATCCATTGCGCCGCAAAGGCCGCAATCTGCATGACTGGGATATCGCCTGTGACCTTGCCATCAATACCGGCATCACCGGCTTGCCTGACGATTCATTACTCCCCGCCTGCTACGATGTTCCGGACGGACTGGCGGCCGAGGAATATTATGATCTGCTCGTTCCACCGTTCGACACCGGCAATCTTGATGGCAGCGGCTTCGGCGATGCCGATACCTCAGAAAACGGCGCAGCAGGAGACGAGCAAAGCAGAGACACGGCTACAACCTTTGACAGTCACGCGCACTGGAGCGACGCCGACAGCACACCGCATGCTCTGGCGGAGGAAACGGTACGGGCAATTACCCGGGACAGCCTCCGGGGAAGCGATGGGGAGACACCTGCTGAGCTTCAGGTTGTTGTTGATACCCTGCTCAGCCATCCCCATATCCCCTGGCGTCAGATCCTGCACCAGTTTATCGCCACCGCCGGACGCACCGGCCGCCGGAGTTCCTGGACACGTGAACACCGCCGTTTCAGCCACACCACCCCCGGCATCAGAAAGCGACGCCGACTCAATCTGCTGATCGGTATTGACGTAAGTGATTCGACCAATATTACCGAACTAAGGGAAGCGTTTGCCGTAGAACTGCTTCAGATAGCAGCAGGACGCGATGCCGCAATCACACTGCTCTACGCTAACAGCCGTATTCAGAAGATCGCATCGTTTAAGGGCACTCCAATGATTGCAGAGCGCTATGATGGTGGCGGTTTTACCGACTTACGACCGGTTTTTGACTATGCCCGCACCATGCACCCGCTCCCGGCCGCGGTAATATATCTCACTGATGGCATCGGCCCGACTCCAGAAATTATGGAGTTTCCGACCCTTTGGGTGTTGACTGCTGAAGGTGAAAAACCGGTGCCGTGGGGTGTCGAGTTACGAATGGAGATATAACTATGGAAACTTATAACGCAATGACCGCTGAATCGGTTGGTGAAATACTCAAGGAAGCCGGAGCAGAGGTAATGATACGCTCGGGACGAAGTGATAACTATAGCGCCCCCCGTGAATTTTCCTTTGAAGTTAAGGCAATTTTCCCGAATGGCATGGCAATGCACGTAGTTGCCCGGCAGTTCAATTACCGGGACCCATGGGAAGCAAAGGGGCGGGTTAACGACCTTGTGGATATAATGCTACTCCGCGATGGCACCCTAACGTCACTCCCCAAAGGATTTCCCTGGTTCCAGGGAATTGATGAAGAGTGTGGTCTTAACGAAGAAAAACTGAGAGCTGTTGTGGAGTGTGTGCGCAAGATTAACGTAAAGCTTTACCTGCTGCAGGAGATGACCGGAGATTTGTGAGTGCTATACCTGATAATCCAGATCCAGCGGACTTTTCGCTTCTTTGGTTGTTCTCGCCGGCACACAATGAGTGTAGATCATAGTAGTTTTCAGACTTGTGACGTGGTTTATGTAGATTTAGCCCAACAAGGTGGCGGCACGCAGTCGGCGCGATAACCCTGCGCCGCGGGTTCGCCCCCGCGCCGTTGGAATAATATTGAACTTCAGAAAACCGAAAAGTCATTTACACAATCAGATTGACAGGCCCCCTGCCGGAGTTGCGTGATATCTTCCTTAACGGCTCGAACAGATACTCCAGTCCGTTGATTTTAATCTCATAGATAGTTTGCAGCATTTCACCAAGTTTTCCTTTGGGAAAGCCTTTACCTGCCATCCAGACTACATAGTGCTCCGGCAGATCAATCAAGAGCTTTCCTTTATGGGCACCGAAAGGCATCCGCATCTCTGCCAGCGAAATAAGTTCCTGAGAATTTCCAGAAGATTCGGTACAGGGGCGAAAACGATCTTCGTTCATCACATCGAACCCACTTTTACCAGAATGGCTGTTTCGTAGGTATCGGCACCGGTTGTCAGATAGATGGTGCCTTCTGTTATGGTTATCGACCAGTTGACAGATCTTTCAAGCTTTGATGCGAGCAAGCTGATCAAGGCTTGATCCAGGCTGACGACAGTCAGATTCTTAATGTTCTGAAGTTTTGGCAGATGCTGCTGATCCCAGTTTGAGAGTGTTTTTCCACTTGCCAGTAGCGCGACTCGTTCCGCGTGCCTGCTCGCCTTTATTATTCTGTCAGATTCCGGCAGTCCTACTTCAACCCAAAGCAAAGTTCTACCGTCCGGGCCAATATGCCAGATATCAGGCTCATCGGTGGCGCTGATTCCTTTGGTGAACGTGAGGTCAGGTTCGTAGAATATGGCAATGGCAAGTATCCTTGCTACCAGGCGTTCTTCCGTTTCTGATGGATGCTGAGCCACTGTTGCCTGGATGGTTTCGTACGTGCCGCGCTCAATATCAGAAAGGTTAAGATTAATACGGTAAATTTTTGAAGGAAGAGCCATTAGAGGTTTTACCTTTTTTATTCAATGTTGTCCCGGTTATCACGCAACAATAAATTGGTGTGATCAATTTCAATCCCTGAGATAATGACAGGTGTACCCACCCGGATTTTTCGCCAGATAGTCTTGATGATAATCTTCTGCCGGATAGAATTTCCTGGCCGGGACTATCTCTGTGACAACCGGCTTTTTCCATTTTCCAGATTTATCCACAGCTCTCTTTACACGCTCCGCGACAGCTTGCTGTAGCGGGCTCTGATAAAAAATTGCTGATCTATACTGACTGCCATGATCGTTCCCCTGACGATCCTTGGTGGTTGGATCATGCATTCTGAAAAACCAGTTTTGCAGCAAATCTTCATAGCTGAGTTTGTGTGGATCAAATATGATCTCTACACTCTCGGCGTGTCCGCTTTTTGAATTGTGAGTGTCCTCATATCGAGGGTTTTCAAGGTGCCCACCTGTATAACCTACTCGAGTTGAAATTACCCCGGGTATTTTACGCAGAATATCCTGCATACCCCAAAAACAACCACCTGCCAGAACTATCAACTCATGATCCGGAGCATCAGTATTAATCCCGTTAGCTTCAAATGTTGGAACATATCTGCCGTATCCCTGACTCCACAATTTATCCGCGGGAATGAACCGCAGCGAGGCAGAATTGATACAGTAGCGTTTACCTGATGGACCGTCATTAAAAAGATGACCAAGATGTGAATCAGCATCCCTTGATCGCACCTCAATCCGCTGCATTCCGTGACTGGTGTCATGAGTGCTTGCTATATGGTCCGGTTCCAGTGGTTGCGTAAAACTGGGCCAGCCAGTACCGGAATCGAACTTGTGAAGGGAGCTGAACAGCGGTTCACCAGAAACAATATCTACATAAATGCCGGGCGCATGGTTATTCCAATAGGCATTGTTGAATGCGGGCTCAGTTCCGCACTGTTGCGTGACACGGAATTGTTCCGTATTAAGATTTTGCTTAAGCTGGATTTGTTCAGGTTTCAGATAGATTTTTGGTGTTTCATTCATCAGTGGCTTCTCCCTTCCAGAATTACGGCTGCAGGAACTGACTATCGCGCTGGAGATTAAGAGCGCAAACAGTATTGCCAATATATCTATGCTACAGACTTTCATTCGTTCCCCAGGGCTCTTGCTTTTGTGCCTTTTCTCAAGATTCTAGCATAAAGCCAGCGAAATGTTCTGTGGAATTTCCTGGGTGTGCTCCCAAAATAGGTGCACCAGGCTGCGCTACTTCCGGAAAAGAGCTATTCCCAACTCCTATAAGGAATTTTGTCAAGAAGAAAGGAAATGTTACGTCATATGGCTAGAAAATGGCTCTTGTAAAATTTGATGCTGCCGGTAAACAGATGTGGCTCAAATAGTTTCCGCAAAACGGTACTATTAGGCATCAAACTGTAAGATCATAGCTAGTAAAGTGTTCATCAAACACAAATGAATTAACATCTAAACCCCGTGGTCATCCGCT
>CAJBRY010000566.1 GCA_903958085.1 uncultured Geobacteraceae bacterium | reverse complement strand
CAAAAAGCCCCAGGATTTTTGTATTGCGCCGGTTTTCGATTTGGCCGAGTTCGGTAACATCCACCGTGAGGTTTTCAATAACAAGCTCTGATGCAACGACTTTTTTAACCTGTGTGGAATATATCGTTTGAGAAGTGCCGGTCAGCCCGCCGCCAGGATCCTGGGAGGCAAAAAGGTTCTTCCTGAAATAAGTCTTGTTCAGCACCATTTTATCGGCTCCCGTATCAAAAACAAAATTTCCGGTTTCGCCATCAACGGATGCCTCTATCAGAAACAGCCGGCCAGTGCGTTTCAACGGGATCACCACACTTACGAAATTTCCCTCCTGATCAGAAACGTGCCGGGCATTCAAAAACTCTATCCTGTTTATTTCGGGCAACGAAACTACCTGAATCTGCTGATGAGTGGTAGCTTTTAAAGGAAAAACCATGGACAGCAATATGAGCGCAGTGAGCTTGAAAACGTGGTATACCTGACAGCGGGGTCGCATAGCTTTAATCATGAAGTGTGCCTGATCCGGGGGTTACTGATTCCAACAACCTTGTTAAGTTCAAACTTTTTTAATTCATTAGTTTATTGATTCTTAATCAGTGTTGTCCGGTAAAACTATTTGAAAATTAAATAAAATGGGGTAGCCCCGAGGGACTAACCCCAAGTATGGTTAATTTTATAGCGCTAACAAATAAAATGACCATGCCCAAAAATACAAATTTTACCGGACAGCCGATCTTCGGACAACTGTTAACTTTTATGAATCGCACCAGAATCCAAGCCATATCTACAAAACATGATGCTGACCGGTATGTTAAGAAGCTCACTACCTATAAGCATGTAATCGTCATGCTCTATACGGTGATGGAAGGCTGTACCTCACTGCGTGAGGTCATTGTAGGCCTTTTAGCCGATTCACATAAGCTCGGACATCTGGGTCTGGACTACCTGCCCAAACGGAGCACCTTCAGCGATGCAAATAAGCGTCGCCCAAGCGAGGTCTTTGGTGATATTTATATGGATGTATACCGCCACAATGCGTCACTTTTATCGGACAGCCGAATGAGCAAGGAGCAAACCCGGCGCTTGTATATTATGGATTCGACCACTATTACCTTGTTTAAAGAAATTCTGAAGGGAACCGGAAGAAATCCCATCGATGGGAAGAAGAAGGGGGGCATTAAGGCCCATACTCTGATTAATGCGAACGAACATGTTCCATGTCTGATCCGATATAGTGCTGCCTCCCGCCATGATCACCAGTTTTTAAAGGATATCAAATTGCCGAAAGGTTCCTTTATCACATTCGATCGTGCCTATGTAGACTACCCCAAATACGAAGAATTTACCCAAACAGGCGTATTCTATGTCACCAGACTCAAGAGTAATGCAAAATTTGGATTAACTGTCCGGTATGAGGTTAACCCAGGCGAGACGGATACAGTTCTGGAGGACACAGATATTGAGTTTTCATATAAGGACAAGGATGGGAACACGCAGATACATAAGTCCCGAAGAATTCTTTATAAAGATCCCGATAGTGATCGTGTGTTTGAGTTTGCGACCAACAACTTTGACCTGGATGCGACCAGCATCGCACTGATATATAAGAAACGCTGGCAAATAGAGACGTTATATAAGCAACTGAAACAGAACTTCCCCTTGAAGTATTTCTTGGGGGACAATGTCAACGCCATAGAGGTACAGATCTGGATGGCATTGCTGGCCAACCTTCTGGTAAGCTTAGTTAAGAGCAGAGTCCAAAAGAGTTGGGCTTTCTCAAACATGGTTTCGGTTATACGTCAGCAATTAATGAACTATATCGACTTGTATCGATTCCTTGAAGACCCCGAAGGCGCTTGGATTGCATTAAACAGGATAAATCAACCCGAAAAACAATTATTGCTTTTCCCTAAAAATAGGGGGGCTTGATTATCAAAATTGAAAATATGCCTATTGATTATCAATGTCTTAAAGAGAAATTATATTGGTTCTAAAGTTTTACCGGACAACAATGATTCT
>CAJBRY010000565.1 GCA_903958085.1 uncultured Geobacteraceae bacterium | reverse complement strand
GATCGCAAAAGGTTTTGGACTTGATCAGAATCTTGAGCAACTAATAACTGAAAAGTTCCAGACACATCAGGAGGTACTTAATTTTTTGCTGCTAAATGCCAGAAGCGCTATTGAAGAGACAAGAGGCGGGTATATTGCAGGTGTAGGTGTGATTATTCTTTTCTGGTCAGTAATGTCATTGCTCGGACATATCGAAAGCTCATTCAACTTTATATGGCAGATAAGGTCTTCCCGGCCTTGGTATAGGAAATTTACTGATTATCTTACTATTATGCTTATTGCACCTGTATTAATTATCCTTTCAAGCAGTATTACTGTGTATATTAGCATTGAGCTTTCCAACTATATGGCGCAGGCGCCAATCCTGAATTTCTTTAAACCTGTAATCAGTTTTTTTATCCATTTTGCGCCCTATTTCCTGAGCTGGTTTACGATGACAGCATTATTCATTATAATGCCGAATGCGAAGGTGAAATTTGCCCCGGCTCTTATTTCAGGTATAATTGCAGGAACAATATTACAGGGTTTACAATGGATATATATTGATCTTCAGTTCGGTATTTCAAAACTCAGTGCTATTTACGGAAGTTTTGCGGCGGTACCTTTATTCATAATATTCTTACAGAGTAGCTGGACAGTTGTTTTGCTTGGAGCTGAGCTTTCGTTTGCAAACCAGAATGTATCCCGATATGAATTTGAGTCCGAATCTTTAAATATCAGCAATTATCATAAACGCGCACTTATTGTAATGATAATGCACATGATTATCCGCAATTTTTCACTGGGAGAGAAACCTGTCAGTGCAGAATTTATAGCAGGAACTCTTAAAATTCCTGTGCGACTTTCCCGCGATATTCTGCAGGATCTTAGTCTTGTGAACCTTGTTTCAGTTACTCATGAGAATGGCAATAAGGAGCGGCTTTATCAGCCAGCAATGGATATAAACAGGTTGACTGTCAGTTTCGTCTTTTCAAAACTTGATAAGAAAGGAATTGAGCAGATTATGGTTAATAAAAATGCAGATTATGAGAAAGTTATACTGATGCTTGAAAAATTTGACAGGCTCATAGCCAAATCAGATTCAAATATCTTAATTAAAAATCTTTAGCTATTTTCAAAGACGCCTTTTTTTGTTTAGGACTCATTGACTTGTAATTTTCGACAAAACTTATAAAATCGGCAAACGACTTCCACTTATGAAAAAAGTAATGCGGAAGGGGGAGTATTATATGTTTTGTATTCTTCTCATTTTCCCAGTAACCGTCAAGATTTTTTGAAGGAAATACCCTGTCTATCTCACTTGTAACGGCATAATCCCATCTGAACCCGGGTTCTTTCTGCTCCCTAATGCGATTATACATCCACCTGAGCTCATCATGAAGCGATTTTATACTCCTGTGAGGGACCCTTTCTATATTGGTCTGGTAGGTTTTTTTGTCTCCAAACATCCGAAGGTAGAATTTGTCAATGTTTTCCTCAGTTATATTATTTAAGGTCCCTTCAAATATATTCAGCGGAATACCATATTGATCGTCTGCGGGAATAGGAGTTCCGTTTACGGCAATGGTTACATCAGGCTTGATGCCTGTTTTGTGAGAAAGGTATTCTGCCGCCCATACACCCAGAGACCATCCGATAAGAGTTATTTTTTCGTATGTCTTCATTTCCGGAAGAACCAATGCTTCGTCAGCAGAGTAATTATAAAAAAGAATGAAGTCAAACTCATCATTGCAAAGAGGAGTGAAGACGTTTTCATCGGTCCCCCAGCCTCAGTAAAATACGACAAGATGATTATTTTTTTCCCTCCTTCTGATATAAGTCTTCATAATAATCTCTG
>CAJBRY010000564.1 GCA_903958085.1 uncultured Geobacteraceae bacterium | reverse complement strand
TCCAAGGCACTAGCTAATGAAGAAACTGGAGGATATTGATATGGCAACAGCAAAACAATTCACAGAAAAGGTTGTGGCCTCAGACAAACTGGTAGCAGGCAACTTCGCACCAGCAAAGGGTGCATCATCCAAAGATCTGATCATGACAGATCATCTGCTGGACGGAGTGCTTATAGATCATTCTGCCAATTCTGAAACTGTTGCTTCCGATCTTGCTGCCGTTGACCAACCACTCCTCATGGCGAAAGCTGATATTGAATTATCTGCATCAGGCGAATCTGCCGGTGCAGTTGCAAGCGATGCCGACTTTTCCTACACCGACCATATCACTTCCGATGTTGCTGAAATTGTTTCAGATCAGCCTGAGCTGGTTGCGATGAACACTGTCCAGCATATTTCCGACAGCACGGTTCAGGCCGCCGAAACCGGCAGCGGAATATATTGGGGGTGGATCGGTGCAGGAGCGGTTGCCGGTGGCGTTGGCGGTTATCTACTTGCTCTCGATCATGGTGATTCTGGTGCACCGGCTGCTGGCGGACCTGAAACGCTTACTGTTATAGTAGAGCATGATATCGCATATATTGATGCAAACCAGAATGGTAAATTCGACGAAGGTACTGAAGTCATGGCTGTTTTTGGTGCAGGGGACAATGTCCATTTTGTTGACAATCATGTTACCGTTCACTTCAACGATGCTCCGGATGCCGGCGCGCTTGACTTCAGCGGATTTGGTGCTGACGACAAGGTTGAAATCGATGTTTCCGGCTTTTCACATGATGTTTGGCATACTTCTTATGGCTTGAACTTATTTGTCGATATAGATTCCGCTTCCAGTGCCGGATTTGCCATCGGAGGTAACAATAGCCACATTGCCTCAACTTGGTCTCGTCACTTTCCCACGTCAGGTATGATGGATTCCGTCCACAATGGAGATATGGATAATAATTGGGGATTTGGGACCAAGGGAGGTGGTGGCCCTTATATTTCGGTTTCGTGTGTTACGGGTAAATTCCAGCCACACAATTATTCTGCTTACGAGAGTAGATTCAGTGTTGAACAAGCGGGTACTAAATTGTGGGCTCCGGTGGGAGTGAATATGGTAACTCTCGCGGATCATCTCCCCGGTAATCTTGAATTGAATCAGGTTTCTTTTGTCAATTATCCGCTTATTGTAGGCATTGATTCTGTTGGAGCCTGGAATGATGTAAACGATAACGGCAGTCGTGATGACAGCGGATTGAGTGTAAGTGGCGGTGTTGACGCTTCCGACAGAACGGTTGTCTTCCATGTATATGATTTGCCTGGCAATCCCGATAATATTAAAGTAAGCGGCTTCGGACTTGATGACAGGATTTTGATTGATCTTCAATCGTTGAATGGTCCTCAAGGAGATCTTCCAAACCCTAGCGTATTCAATCATCCTGTTGCAACTCAGTATACACTTTTTGCTTCCAGTACAAGCTGGTTGTGGCGGGAAACAGGAGATGGTTTCCACTGGGCTGGTGCCGCTTTGTATGTGTCTTCTGGTGGCGGCACAGTATATTTAGGTGCTGGGGCAACTGTAGAAACGACAACCGAAAGTGCTGCAATTCTTCACATCAGCTCTTTAAGTAGCGGCTATTATAATGCTGCTCGCCCGCTCCAACAGGTGGTGGACTTTGTTAATCCGCCACTGCAATAAATCGGTTATTCATACTCTAAAAAAAACGAGGATATTGATATGGCAGATGCAAAACAATTCACTGAAAAGATTGTGGTTTCCCACAAACTGACTGTCGGCAACTTCCCTCCAGCAAAGGGTGTATCTGCCAAAGATCTCATCATTGCAGATCATCTTCAGGATGGAGTGCTGGAAGATCATTCTGCCAATTCTGAAACTGTTGCTTCTGACGTTGCCGCCGTTGATCAGCCTCTTTTGATGGCAAAAGCCGATATTGACGCAATCGCATCCGGCGAATCTGCTGCTGTTGTAAGTGATGCCGTTGTAACATATACCGACCACATCGCTTACGACGTTGCCGAAGTTGTTTCAGATCAACCTGAACTACTTGCCATGAACACAGTACAGCATATTTCCGACAGTGCTGTTCTGGCTGACGAAAATGGCGGTGGTGGTGGCGGAATTCCATGGATGTGGGTTGGTGCTGCTGCCGTTGCTGGTGGTGGCCTTGGTGTTGCGCTGGGTTCTAATCATGGCGGCAATGATGCAGCGCCCGCTGCTGGTGCGCCCACAGTGCATGTAGTGGTTGAGAGGTTTGGCGCATTTATTGATACTGATAAAGATGGCATGAAGGATATTGACGAAAGAACGGCTGCTGTTTTCAGCGAAGGGGGCAATGCCGACTTGGTTAACGATACCGTTACGGTTCATTTCAATAATGTGCCTCTGAATGCCATCAATCTGACCGGTTTTACGGGGGATGACAAAATCCAGTTTGATGTTGGTTCGTTTCAGGACCATCATTTATTGGATACCGCATCTAATTCTATTACAGGTTTGTCAATAGGTGAACTCTCCACCAGTTTTTCATTTAGTGGCCCAAGTATAACTCTGTACAGATATCAGGTAGATTGGGAATTTTCTGATTTTAACGGAAAAGCTAATCATTCTGGATATTATGGACTGCGAGTTTCCAGCATTGAGAAATCGGTAAGTGGAACAGAAACCGGTGCTATCGCTTATTGGAGGGATCCCGAGAATGCACTCAATTACCAAGCGAATGTACTGCATCCTCTTTATAATAACAGCAATACAGATGAAATCATTGATAATCTGAATGATTCAACTGCCACACACGGCCTGGTTGAGTTTATCTGGCCTGCAGATGAAGAGCATGTTGATGTGATAATAAACGTGTCTGATGGCAACGCCTACATTGATCAGAACGGCGACGGAATACTCAATGTTAGTGATTATATTGGTGGAGGTTGCGGTAGTTATGAGCCAGCAGTATTTTCGGGGGGCAATGCCGACTTGGCAAGCAAGGACGTCACCATTCATTTCCACGAATATGCTAATCCGACTCTCGATCTTTCCGGTTTTACTTCAAACGATTTGATTGAGATCGATGGAGATTTTCTTAACATCACACGACATGCTCAGACAACAATTAATACATTCTCTACTGTTATTGCTAAAAATCTAATGTATGCAGAAACAGAGAAACTTTTTGGTGGGGCTTCAAATTTATTTGTCCGTACTGAAAACTCATCAGAATTCTTCATAGGTATTATATCTTCAGGTGGTGGTGTTGGCATATCAAAATCAGTTGGTTACTTCGACCCAATAGCATACAACCCACTAACTTCAGGGAATGTTGTGTTTGTAATAGCAATACCAGAATAGCTTTCTGCAAAATAATGCCCCCCGCTGGTCACCTTGCCGGCGGGGGTTTTGTTTTTTGGCGATAGATTTCTCCCCGCATTCCCCCTTAACAAAATGCCTTTGAAGAACCAGAAAATACTCACTTCTGGATGTAGCGCACCTGCTTCAGGAGCATCAAAGCTGTGGGCCACCGAAAGAGCGTCCTAGATATTCTTGCTGGATTGTCTAAAGTGAAAAGCTAGCAACCCTTTCCCTCCATTTCTTCAGATTTCGTCACGTTTTACAACTTCCTACTGACCTCCCAGGCATCCAGCCCCATGTCGATATACTCCCTGATGTCCAGATGATGGCAGATGGCAGCGGTGACTTCTTCCCGTGCCAGCTCCAGATCTTCCACAGACAGGGAGAGCGAATCTTCTTCCATTCTGCAGGCTATTGCGTTCATAACATCGTAGATGGTGATATTGAAAATGGCTGTGGATGGATCGGTGAGATTTGACAGACAACTGACTATTTCGGCGTGATTCATGTGGGTTCACCTCCTTATCATGGTGAAATAGAAACCCCGAAGCGGTTGGCCACGGGGTTGTTGAGACATCAAACAGCTAAAATATCGAATATTTATTGACATTTTGTGAAAATTATTATAAGTGGGGCGCTAATCCAAAACATTAGCAAATGAAGGAACTGGAGGATATTGATATGGCAGTAGCAAAGCAATTCACAGAGAAGATAGTTGTTTCGGACAAACTGGCAGCGGGCAACTTCCCTCCAGCAAAAGGTTCATCAGCCAAAGATTTGATCATGATAGATCATCTGCTGGACGGAGTAGTACTTGAACATTCGGACAATTCTGAAGTAATTGCTTCTGAAGTTGGTGCCATTGATCAGCCTCTTCTGATGGCAAAAGCCGATATTGAATTATCAGCATCTGGCGAATCCGCCGGTGCAGTTGTAAGCGATGCCGATGTAACGTACACGGACCATATTGCTTCTGATGTTGCTGAAGTTGTTTCAGATCAAGCGGAACTGGTAGCGATGAACGTTGTCGATCAGATTTCCGAAAGTAGTGTTCAAGCTGGATCTGAAGCTGCTGCAGGTGGAATCCCCTGGATGTGGATGGGAGCAACTGCTGTAGCCGGTGGTGGTCTTGGTCTTGCACTCGGTGCAAATCAAGGTGATAACAATCAGCCTCCCGCTGGCGAGCCCGCACATCAGACAGAATATGCAGTGCATGTTGTTGTGGAGAGGGATGGTGCCTACATTGATAATAATGAGAATGGTGTGTGGGATGACGGTATAGATGAGGAGGCGGTTTTTGACGGCAGTGACCCGGACACTGTTGGACTTCTAGCAAACAATTCAGTCCTGATTCACTTCAACGATGTGCCTTTGGAAGCGCTTGACCTGACTGGCTTCCGTGCTGATGACAAACTCCAGTTTGACGTTCAGGCGATGCGTGATGGAAATGTATTTGACTATCCTTCGAGCCTTGTGACTTGGGTCGGAAGCGGAAGTTCTGATTTCATTTACGGTTTTGAATACGGAGTGGATTTTGCGGTTTGTCAGCACAGGCATGACACAACTAAAGATTTTACCAGCAATATCTATTACGACCAATATGCGCTTCATGTCGCTGATATTGATAACAGTATTAATGATACAACTAGTGCTGCCATCGCATACTGGAACGATGCCAGCAATGCCTTGAATGACATGGAACTTTTGCTTCCAGATACCCCCGTTATTGCCAATCTTAATGCTGGAACAGGTGGGGGGCTTGTCGAGTTTGTGACTGCATATCAGCATGTTGTGGTCGATACCGCTGGTGCTTTTATCGATGTCAATGCAAACGGTATTCGTGAAGCGAGTGAGACAACGACTGCTAATTTTGGGGCAGGGGGCAATGCAGATCTAGATTACAGAGATGTAACGGTTCATTTCAATGCTGCGCCGTCAGCAGTTCTTGATCTTACTGGTTTCACTGATAATGATTTGATTGAAATTGATATAGATGCTTGCTATTTGGGAAATGCCGGAGTTCCTCTTATTTCGCAAGAGACTGTAGGTAAGGAACACACAGATATTGGCAATATAAGTTTGGCAGTTGCCGCCGATTATAGTTGGCTTGGTCATGGAGCTGACTCGGTTCATGCTTTTGTTGGCGCAAGTTATGATGGACCCGGTACAAACAATCTTCTTCTCATGGGAATTGTTTCATCAATTGATTCTGCACAAATTTACTCCAGCAGAGTAGTAGCAAACTATGGATCTTATGACATTGTATATGCTAATAAAGTAGACTTTGTAATGCACCATACTGTTTAAGATTTGCTGAGTTTGAAATTTATTTTCACCCCGCTGGTCACCTTGCCGGCGGGGGTTTTGTTTTTTGGCGATAGATTTCTCCCGGCATTCCCCCTTAACAAAATGCCTTTGAAGAACCAGAAAATACTCACTTCTGGATGTAGCGCACCTGCTTCAGGAGCATCAAAGCAGTGGGCCATCGAAAGAGCGTCCTAGATATTCTTGCTGGATTGTCGAAAGTGAAAAGCTAGCAATCCCTTCCATCCATTTCTTCTGATTTCGTCACGTGTTACAACTTCCTGCTGACCTCCCAGACATCCAGTCCCATTTCGATATACTCCCTGATGTCCAGATGATGACAGATAGTTGCGGTCAGGATCACACCTAGACAGACGCCAGAACCACAATACGAATGATTAAAAGCGTAATGTATTTAACGAATGTTTTTATCTTCTGAATATAGTATTATCAGCCTCATCAGAAAGGTCACATAATGAGAATGGTTGTCATAGAAGAGACAGTTCGAGCATTAATTGTCGGGGTTATACTATGGACATTAATCCGAAAACCTAATAAGAGTGATCTCAGTAGAATTGCTGGATGGCGGCTATTAACTTCTGGCTTTGCTTTGATATTCTTTGGTTCATTGATTGATATTACTGATAATTTTGAGAGTCTAAATCGTTTCGTCTTTATTGGTGACACACATGTAGAGGCGTTCTTAGAAAAAGTTGTAGGCTACCTTGCGGGCTATATTCTTGTGGCACTTGGGATATTGAGATGGCTGCCAAAAGTCATTGAGCACAATAAGATGGTAGAGAAGAGTCTTGAGGAGGCTAATAAGAAAGTAAATATTTTAAGTGGTTTTATTCCAATATGTGCATCATGTAAGAATATCCGTAATGATAAAGGGTATTGGACAGAAATTGAGACATACATAAGTGAGCATTCAGCAGCTGAATTTACTCATGGCATTTGCCCTGATTGTACTGAAAAGCTATATCCAGAGTACTCTAAAGAATTAAAAGAGATGGGAAACTTGTCTTAGCTTGGCAGCTATGAGTCCATATTTAGTACTTTGACGCAGACATTGATGCAGGTGCTCTCCGGACTCCCTCTGTACTCTTTGTTTTCAGTGGTCTTGCTTGGTGCTTGGGGTGCGTTAGGTCGGCATCTGTGCTATGCGTGGCTGCAGCGGAACGGCTCAAATTCTTTTGGAGTAACATGATGACAGTTCTAGTAGTGAGCTTCCACAGACTCTACCGACTGCCTCCCCCCCCGCCTTTCCCCTTGACAAAATGTCATTGCCAACCAGATCTGTTGGCCACGGGGTTGAGACCACAAACAGCTAAAATATCGAATATTTATTGACATTTTATGAAAAATATTATACGTGGAATGCCAGTCCAAGGCACTAGCTAATGAAGAAACTGGAGGATATTGATATGGCAGCAGCAAAACAATTCACAGAAAAGGTTGTGGCCTCAGACAAACTGGTAGCAGGCAACTTTGCACCATCGAAGGGTGCATCAGTCAAAGATCTCATCATTGCAGATCATCTGCTGGAAGGAGTATTACTTGAACATTCTGCCAATTCTGAAACTGTTGCTTCTGACGTTGCCACCGTTGATCAGCCTCTTTTGATGGCAAAAGCCGATATTGAATTGCCTGTTGGCGAATCTGCCGGTGCTGTTCTAAGCGATGCCGACTTTTCCTATACCGACCATATCACTTCCGACGTTGTCGAGTTTGCAACAGATCAGCCCGAACTACTTGCCATGAACACCGTCCAGCATATTTCCGACAGCACGGTTCAGGCCGCCGAAAATGGCGGTGGTGGTGGCGGAATCCCCTGGATGTGGGTTGGTGCTGCCGCTATTGCCGGTGGTGGTCTTGGTGTTGCTCTTGGTTCTAACCACGGCGGCAATGATGCTGCGCCTGCTGCTCCTGTTGTTCCTACCGTGCATGTTGTTGTTGAACGTGATGGGGCATTTATTGATGCAAACAACAACGATTACATGGATGGCAATGAATCTTTTCTGTCGGCATCTAGCGGTCTTGTTGATGGTGATGCAAGTTTGAATGATCATCAGGTTGTTGTTCATTTTCACGATGTCCCGGATGTTGCCCTGAATTTAACCGGTTTTGGATCTGATGACAAAGTCGAGATCGATATTTACGCGTTCAACGTACAACATCAAGCGTCACCATCGGCAACCAGGTTTACAGATTTTTATACCAGAACGGATTCATCAGTTCTCAGTCGCATTGGTCTCCATATGAATCATTATCAGACAGATGCTGAAAATAGCTGGCACGGCTCTATTATATCTGTGAATTTTCAGGAGGTTGGTCAATTTGATGCTAGTGTTGGTAATCTGGCCTATTACACTTATACTAGTTCCGAACAACATGACACTGGCACGGGTCATGTGCATTTCATGGCCTATTGGAATGATATCGGTAACTCTCTGATGCATGTGAGTAACATAATGCCTGGAGTTGTAACATCTTCCTCATCCGGAAGGATTACCCATGGTGGTCTTACTGCGATAAGCGAACTTAACCAAGGTGCGG
>CAJBRY010000563.1 GCA_903958085.1 uncultured Geobacteraceae bacterium | reverse complement strand
GCCGTTTTCTATTGTAATTACGGATTGGCTTATGCCGGAAATGGATGGCACGGAACTCTGCCGCGCCATCCGCAGCAGGAATAGTGATCACTATACTTTCATAATACTGCTGACCGCCCTTAATTCGCAGGAAGCACTGATTGAAGGACTTGACGCTGGAGCCGACGACTATATTGTTAAACCAATTCATCCGGCTGAATTGCGAGTTAGACTAAAGGGGTGTCGTAGAATTCTGGACTTGGAAAATTCCCTCAATAAAAGCCTTGCCGAAATAAGAGAACTATCAATTCACGATCCTTTGACAAGGGCTTTTAACCGTGGCTATCTGGATCAGCAATTGCAACATGAAATTCAACGAGCCTATCGATACCAGCACTCCCTTTCACTGATTCTATGCGACCTTGATCACTTCAAGCTGATTAACGACACCTACGGGCATCAGGCTGGCGATGAAGTGCTTATACGCTGCGTTAGGAGCATAAGCAGTTCAATTCGCCATAATATCGACTGGGTTGCGCGATATGGCGGCGAGGAGTTTATTATTGCTCTGCCTGAAACTGATGCCGCGGGGTGCAGAGTTGTGGCAGAACGTATGCGTGAGCGAATTGCATTCTGTCCAGTTGAAGACAAAAGCAATACCCTCAAAATTTCAGCAAGCTTCGGAACGGTGACTCTGATACCGGATATGCAAAATAACCATATTTCAGCCGACGCTCTTATCAAGCGTGCCGACAAGTGTATGTACCTGGCCAAGGAACTTGGACGCAACCGTGTTGTCACCGAAAAAACTATGGACGAACGAGCCTAAAATGGCTGTAATACCAATAGATAGACTTGAAGCGGGGATGATCTTGAAATCAGATGTCTGCGATCGGAGCGGCCGACTTCTCATGCCATCCGGTTCGGAGCTTGCTGATAAACAGCTCAAAATCTTTCGCACATGGGGAATAACTGAAGCAGACATCGTCCTTGGACCGGATGATCAACTGACAGAATTGCTTGATGAAGATAACACCGTGGATCCGCTCGTTTTGGCAGAGGCGGAGCAAGCTGTGAACAGACTTTTCCACCTTAATGACCCGCTACACCCGATGATACATGAACTGATGAAGGCAAGCCTTAAACGGAGGCTCGCCAATGTCGGAAAATAAGACTTTAACACTTGAAGAACTGCTTTCAGACGTTGCCGCAGTGCCATCATTGCCAATGCTCTACTCGCGACTGGATGAAACAATCAATCATCCACGCAGTTCTATTGCTGATATTGCAAAGGTTCTGTCCGAAGATCAAGGGCTTGCTGCCCGCATTCTCAAACTGGCGAACAGCCCTCTATTCGGCTATTTCTCTAAGATAGACACAATCACCCAGGCTGTTACAATTATCGGCATCCAGCAGGTACGGGATCTGTCACTGGCAATTTCAGTAATGGGACTATTCAAAGGGCTTCCGGAAGATTTAATAACAATGGATCTTTTCTGGCGGCACAGTATAGGCACTGCATTGGTGGCACGCGTGCTGGCAACCAGTCAACGTGAATCAAACCTGGAGCGGTTCTTTGTTGCCGGCATCCTGCATGACATTGGCAGACTGGTTCTATTTACAAGAATTCCCGATCTTTGCAGAGAGATGATTGAAACCTCTAATAATGAAGAGCATTCTCTATTTGACATCGAACGCCTACGTTTAGGTTACGATCACGCTGACGTTGGAGGTGCACTGCTACGGCGCTGGAAGTTGCCGACCAGAGTTGCTGAACCGGTAGAATTTCATCACCGCTGCAGCCAGGCAGGGCAATTTCCCCGCGAAAGCGCTGTTTTGCATTGTGCCGATCTAATAACACACTCTCTGGAACTAGGCGGAAGTGGAGATAATTCTGTACCGCAACTTATAAGCGGCAGCTGGGAGCGACTCGGAATATCTCCATTTCAAATTCCTTCGTTAATTTCTCAGATTGAAAACCAGTTTGAGGAAATTACCGCCGCACTTCAAGGAACAGCATCATGAACATGAATCAAGAAAATGAAAATCCACAAGCCCTTAGAGAGCGGATAAATTTTCTGGAAGAAACCAACCAGCACTATGTCACACTGCTGGATATTGTGGCTGCCTGTAGCGATTTTTCTTCGGGAGCTTCAGAACTTCAAGGCAGCGACCAGACTATTCAAACCGCTTTTGCCCAGATGAAACGCCTGATTCCTTTTGAGGCACTGGCAATTTTTATGATTGATGATGATGCAGAGTTTAACCTCTCCTGCTGTGAACCGGCTGAATACAGGTCTTTGATGGAAAAAGAGGTCAATTCTGCAATATCTTCCGGCAGTTTTTCATGGGCTATCAACCAGAATCACCCGATTGTCAACCAAGCGGCAGAACCTGACCATACCCTGGTTCTGCATGTTCTTGCTACTCACTCACGTATTCGCGGCATGTGCGTCGGCCTTCTCCAGGGATCACACTCAAATCTGGCGGTATCAACCCTGAGTGCCCTCTCGATCATTGTCACATATACCGCTTTTGCCATTGAAAACGCTGCACTCTATGAAATGCTCCGCGATCATTTACACAATCTGGAGCAAAAGGTTCATGAACGTACGGCCGAACTGGAAAAGGCAAAACTTCTTGCTGAAACTGCGACAACCGCAAAAAGTCAATTTCTGGCCACAATGAGTCATGAAATAAGAACTCCAATGAACGGCATTATCGGTATGGCAGAGTTGCTTGGCAGCACCCAGCTTGCCAGCGAACAGCATCGATATCTGTCAAACATTACCATTTCAGCAGACCATTTATTGGAAATAATAAATGACATACTTGATTTTTCCAAGATAGAAGCAGGCAGAATGGAGATTGATCCGCATCCATTTAACCCACGGAATATCCTGGAAACGTCACTTTTGCCATTGCGCCTGAAAGCGGAATCTAATGGTGTGGTATTATCCATCTGCGTGACTGATGACTGTCCAGAAATCCTTATCGGTGACGGTGCAAAATTACGCCAGATAATTATGAATCTGGTCGGCAATGCTGCAAAGTTTACGCAGAAAGGGAGCATTACAGTTAAACTTGATGTTACCAACAAAACAGGCAATGACCTAATGATTCAATTAAGCATATCTGACACTGGGATCGGAATGTCGCCCGAAGTTTGCCAGCGGATTTTTGATCCATTTACCCAGGCAAATTCAACTACCAGTCGCTCTTTCGGCGGAACCGGATTAGGCTTGGCAATAACCCGAAAGCTCTCAAATTTGATGGGCGGAAATGTGACCGTATCAAGCAGTCCTGGCATTGGAAGCACTTTCACTCTCAGTTTGCCATTTTCCTACAGCCATGAGGCCCTTGCTACCCTACCGGCAACTTTTGCCTTATCAGAATCACCTGTAGTTTCACAAAATTCCCTTTCCATACTACTGGCTGAGGATGTGCCGATAAATCAGGAGCTTGCAAAAATTATTCTTGAAAAACAGGGACATAAAGTTGCTTTGGCTTCAAACGGAGTAGAAGCTGTTGAGATGTATTCCAAGGGACACTTTGATCTGATTTTCATGGATATGCAGATGCCTGAGATGGACGGACTTCAGGCCACTGAAGCCATAAGGGAGCTGGAGAAGGCGAAGGACCAGAGAATTCCTATCATAGCAATGACTGCAAATGTCTCTCAGAATGATCGTCAAAAATGTTTTGATTCCGGAATGGATGCCTTTTTGGAAAAACCGATACGTAGTGCGCTGATTAGAGAGGCTCTACTTCAATACACTGGTAAAGAATCTGACGTATCTGAATCAAATTCGGTTATGGAGCAGAAAACTGCTGAGATATCAGAGCTGTCTGATAAACTGGTCTTTGACAGGGAGGAACTGCTTGAACGGCTTGGCGGAAAAGTTGAACTGCTTCCGCGCTTTCTGCAACTGTTCATCAATAGTGTTGATGAAACTATTGATTTACTCCGCTGCAGCGTAACAAACGGAGATTCCGATGCAATTCATCGACAGGCTCACACTATAAAGGGAGCCGCAGCAAATATTGCTGCACACCGCATCCGTGACTGTGCCTACAATCTTGATGAGATGGCAAAATCAGGCAAACTCGAAGGCAGCGATCAGTTAATCGAGTTGCTAAATTCTGAATATGCCTGTTTTCAAAAAATGTTTAAGGAAATGACCGATTCTGTCTGATGCAAAAACACCGCTAAAGCAAATTCTCCCGCTGTTTCGATTTTATAAACAGAAGCATAACATTACCGACAGTAAACAGCAGAGAACCGGCAAATGCCATTGATGCTCCAGGTTCCCGATGAATTTCGAGGAGTGCCCGTTTAATGGGATATTCTTCCGCCTGCTTTATGTAGACTCCAAATCCGTTAAAGAACCATGGGTGATTAGGCGAGATGACAACACGTTCGGTCGGTTTTTCAACGTTTGGAACCAGTTCACTGCTGAAAGCAAGTGGCATACCCTGAGGAGATGTAGTAACAGAAATTGAAG
>CAJBRY010000562.1 GCA_903958085.1 uncultured Geobacteraceae bacterium | reverse complement strand
CCTAACTGAGGGGCTTAACAACATGATGACAGGAGACTACTCGCGTAAAATATTCATAGATAAGGATGACGAGGCAGGAAGAGCTGCACATACAGTAAACAGGCTTGCGGCAACTCTGGAAGAGCGGGAAATTGAAAACTGTACTCTGCAGGAAAAACTCGTAAATGCTATGCGCCTGGAAGTTCAGGAAGAACGGCGGAATATTATGGCAAAATTGATTCAAACCAATCGAATGACATCATTGGGCCTTCTTATCTCCAGCATAGCTCACAACATCAACACTCCGAATGGCGCTATAAAGCTGGCAGCTCAATATGTTGCTAACTCGTGGAAAGATACGCTTCCAATATTGGAACATATAGCAAAAGAAGAGGGTGATTTTACCATAGGCGGGTTGCCGCTTGGCATAGCGAAAGTTGAAATCAAAGGGGCTAATGAGTCAATCATTAACAATGCCAACCGCGTTGAACGCGTAATACAGGATCTTCGTACATACAATCTTGGAGAACGAAATGAACACCGTCCTGGAGTTTCCGTCAACCTTGTTGTAGAGGAAGCATTAACAATTATTCGCGCCCATGGCCGACAGGGAGAAATATCCATAACACCAACTCTTTCACCCAACCTGCCGGATATAACCGGAAACCAGTATCAGCTCGAGCAGGTCGTAGTAAATCTTATACTTAACGCCATGCAGGCCACCCCTAATAACAAGGGTTCCGTAATAGTAACAACAGATTTTATTGCTGAATCAGCAGAGGTACGGATATCTGTAACTGACCATGGAGAAGGGATCACAACCTCGGTGAGGAAACATCTGTTTGAGCCTTTCTATACAACAAAAATCAATACAGGGGGAAGTGGTTTAGGACTGTACATTTCAAACTTTATAGTAACTGAACATAAAGGACTACTGACGATCGAATCTGATAACGACGCAACTGTCGCAACTGTACATCTTCCTGTAGTTGCTAAAGCAGATTTATCTTAGATACATTATTTATTTCAACTGCTAATACTTGTTTTTCCAGAACGTTTATCAGCAGCCTGTTCTAGTTTTTTCTGCAAAGTCGGACGGCTTATTCCCAACATCTTCGCTGCAATACTCCTGTTTCCATGTGACAAAGCGAGCGTATCTTCAACGAATAGCGCCACAACTTCGTCAATCGTCGGATAATCTGAAAAAGACCCAAGTTTTTTCAACAAGCCGTTTAAAACTTTCCGAACTTTATCCCCACGGGTCGCAATACTTGAGACTATTTTAGGGAAATCATGAACATCAAGCATTTCCGAATTGTTATTGGCTAGAACATTTATAATCATATTAATCATTTCGCGTACATTGCCTGGAAAGTCGTACGAAGTAAGTGCCCGACAAAGTTGCTTTGACAATTTGGGAGATGGCCGTTTCGATGATTTTGCAAATATATCTATATGGTGCTCTACTAGTGGAATTATATCTTCAGGTCGCTCTCTCAATGGCGGAATGTGTAGAACATGAACACTAATTCGATGATACAAGTCTGTTCTGAAAGCACCTGAGGCCAATAAGGCAGGAAAACTTCTGTTAGATGCTGTGATAATTCTTGCATCACTCTTATGTAGAAAATCGGATCCGAGGCGATAGTATTCGTGATTCTGCAACAGTCGCAACAATTTTGCCTGAGAAGAGCTACGAAGGTCACCAATCTCATCAAGAAACAGAGTCCCACCCTTTGCCTCTTCTATAAGTCCATTACGGCTTTCGGTCGCACCGGTAAAAGCACCTTTTTTGTGACCAAACAGAGTATCATCGAACATTGTTTCGTCCACCCCAGCCACATTAACCGATACCATTTTGCCTTTAAGACCACTGGTTCTATGAATAGCCTCTGCTATAAGCTCTTTACCTACACCTGATTCACCGGTTATGAGTATTGGATGACGCGAACCTGCCAACGACTCAATCACCTTAAATATTGACATCATGTTATTGCTGCAGGTGATAATGTCACTAAAGTTATCTGGTTCTAAAAGTGCCTCACCAAGAAGATATTCTGTAAGCTTACGATTCCTGACAACAAGCTCGCTGTTTTTAACAGCATTCTGCACAATTGAGACTAGACGTGTCGTGTCAAGTGGCTTAGTGATATAATCATACGCACCTTGTCTCATGCAACTAACTACATTTTCTATATCGCTTACTCCGGTAATAATTATGACCGGAATATTTGGAAACTGACTGACAACTTCAGGCAATAGATCAGCACCAGATAAACCAGGCATAACCCAATCCAGCAAGAGGACGGTATGAGCTCCTGTTTCAAGTGCTTTTAGAACATTACTCCCACCATTCAATGTTGTTACATTGCTAACACCATTCGCAAGTAGTGCACGGCGGGCTCCATCAAGAAACTCCATATCGTCATCAACTAGCAATATCGAATATTCCATTTCATTAAGTTTGCCCTGCTGCATTTAAATCCTCCCGACCGTTTTAGCCTTCTTCATTTAGAGCCCCAGTTTTAATGTACAGCTCCTATAACTTCTCACTTACACATTGAGTGCCAATTTACACAAATTACTTACAAAAATAGTGGTCAGTTTCATAAACAATATTAGGGACTATTTTATGGCTACCAGGACTTCTTCTGAATTATTACAACATTACATATTTGGTTAACAGGCCAGAAAATAAATGTTTCGTCTGCACTAAGTGCTTGCCGAACAATTTAATAACTATTTTTTGAGCAAAACTTCAAAAACGGAAACCCCACAGGCATATATATATGTAGGGGGGATCACTACTGTCCGGTAAACTTTCACTGCACAGCTATAACTATCTAATTTCAAATGTTCTTTGATATAGATGTACTTTTTTCGATTTGAATTTGCTTGAATTACCCCATTTTGACCATTTTTTCGGT
>CAJBRY010000561.1 GCA_903958085.1 uncultured Geobacteraceae bacterium | reverse complement strand
GCTAGAAGAGCATTTCAAGAACGATGGTTGCTTGAAAACCATAAAATCATCGGAATCTAAATGCATAACCGAAGGGGTGAATCCATGACCGCCATCATCCTCATAGGCATACCTGCCAGCGGCAAGAGCAACTTCTGCAAAGATCGGCTGTACGACACCCACGTCCGGATAAACCTGGATATGCTAAAAACCCGGAACCGGGAAAAACTGCTTCTGCAAGCCTGTATTGCTGCGAAACAGCCGTTTGCAGTGGACAACACCAACGCCTCGCCAGCCGAACGGGAACGATTCATCACACCTGCCAGAGAAGCGGGTTTCAAGGTAATCGGCTATTATTTTAGCTCCAAAGTGCAGGATGCTCTGGAGCGTAACCGGCAGCGGGAAGGAAAAGCACGCATCCATGACAACGGCATACACGGCACCGTCAGTCGCCTGAAATTGCCAAACAAGGCCGAAGGATTCGACGAGCTCTGGTATGTCAGGATGGATGGCATTGGCGGGTTTATTATAGAGGAGTGGAATGATGAACTTTGACAAGCTCGACAAAACTATGCGGGTTTACGAGACCAATGCAGATCTTTGCGTACTGCCTGGCATTCAAATGGTAGCCCGCATTGATGGACGCAGTTTTAGTCGTCTCACCAAGGAGGTCTGCCGGTTCGAGGCTCCTTATGATGTGCGCTTCAGGGACATGATGGTGGAAACGGTCAAACACCTCATGGTATGCGGCTTCAGAGTCGTTTATGCCTACACTCAGAGTGATGAGATATCTGTGTTGTTTCACCAGGACGAGGACTCTTTCAATCGGAAACTCCGTAAATATCATTCAATTCTGGCGGGAGAAGCCAGTGCTAAATTTACCAGCTTGCTCGGCCAGTCTGCCGCATTCGATTGCCGCATCAGTCAATTACCAAGCCAGGATCTGGTTGTTGATTATTTCCGCTGGCGCATGGAGGACGCACACCGTAACTGCCTGAACAGCCACTGCTACTGGATGCTCCGCAAACAGGGAATGAATGCAAATGAAGCTGCAAAGCGATTGCTTGGCATGTCCGTTGCCGTCAAGAACGAACTGCTCTTCCAGAACGGCATTAACTATAACGATCTCCCGGCCTGGCAGAAACGTGGCGTTGGCTTCTATTGGCAGACTGTTCAGAAAGAAGGAGTGAATCCGCAGACCGGGGAGAAGGTCGTCACAGAACGGCAGAGTGTGAAGGTGGATTTTGAACTGCCTTGGGGTGATGATTTTGAAAAGATGGCAATGGTAATATTCATGTCAGGCACAACGGTGGCATAAACAGTGACGAGTGAACTATACAGATACACAATCTGGCCGGAGTTTGATGGCCTGGCCTCATATGCCTGGCTTGCAAAAATATCAGAAAATCATCCCGGTACAGGGTGTTGCGTAGGGAGCGAAACAGGATGATTCGGCCATATTTCCATTTCAGACCAACTTCAAGAAGACTTTGTGGCATGGGCTGTTGAGTTTGAAAACAAGGTATTGTCCGAACCAGAGGAAAATCCTGATATTGATTGGGGCTATTTTCATGCCAGAGGCATTGAGCTTTCAAAGAGGTTGAAGCTTGAGCTTGGCGATGAAAGCCGTGTCTATTATATAAAGCCGCATGAAGATCCCTGT
>CAJBRY010000560.1 GCA_903958085.1 uncultured Geobacteraceae bacterium | reverse complement strand
GTCTTCAATGGTCATTTTCCCAAGGGAAAACGTGATTTTTTGAATGCTATCCAAAACAAAAAATGACTCCATGGCTGCGCTTTGAGAGACCTTAGCAGCCTTGGCGTAGAGTTGGGTGATGCTCACACCGCATATCAAGAAAACGGAGAGTATAACACGATTAAGAAACATATTTATCATATATAGGAATCACTACTGTCCAAAACAACCTAGCTTAGCCGGCTAGGTTTTCTTTTTTGCCTAAATTCGCTTATTTTCACCTTCCGTTAGAAAGTACCCCCTCCCCCAAAATTCGGCTGTCCGAAAAGATGAAGGTTTTGCTGGTGGTTCGGTGAATATTCTGGTGGTGGCACGAATGGATTTGCGAGCCATTCATCCAAGGAACTACAACGAAACAGGCTTATTCGTAACAAGGAAGCCATGTTGGAAAACGAGAAGCTCTTTTCCTTACAGGCAGTCCGTTTGCTGTCCGAGACAGATTTCAAATAGTTCATCAGCACGATAGCGCACAAGGCACAATAGATCTGCGTCTTTACCGCATTTTCGCTCGTCCCGACGAAGGATTTGATTTTGAGATTCTGTTTGATCTGCTTGAAAAACAGCTCAACTTGCCAGCGCTGCTTGTACATGGCTGCAATAGTCGTTGCGCCAAATTTCAGGTTGTTGCAAAGCAGTTCAATCTTTCTGCCGTTCTCCACATCATTCACGACGACCCTCCGCAAGTAATAGCCGCAGAGCTGCCCTTTGGCGCTCGTGAGCTCAATGACCTCGTCGGAATCAATGTTACTGTTCTGCGGGACAACTCGGCTCTCCTCGACACGATAGACTGCGTTGGATTTGATGCGGGTGACGAACCATATGTTTCGCTCGGTCATCTCACCGAAAGTCAAATAGTCGTTGTATGCCCGGTCCATGGCCACCCAACAGTCTTCAGGAAAGAGGCCAGGGTGCTCGCTGAGCATTGCGCGAAAGGCCTTGCTGTCGTGCTTGCGTCCGTCTGTAATGTCCGCAAAGACTGGAATGAGGCCATCATGGTCAAGAACAGTGTGAACCTTGACCGCACCTTTCCTATGATGGAATTTTGCCCATGGAAACAACGTTAAGCATAGGTCGATTGTCGTCGAGTCAATGCTCAGGAGCTTTCCTTTGAATCCCTTGGGTTTACTTTTTCGGTCAATTTTGGAATGGAAATTTGCCACCATGGCTTCGAACATATCCCGATAGATTTCCCATGGACGATGCTGGTTGGCGTAGCTCAGCGAGGACTTCTTCGGGATCTTCTCGATCCCCATGTGGTTCAGATGCCCGCCTTGAGTTTCCATACCTTGGCAGATCTCTCGCAGGGAATCGAATCCCGCCACATGGGCGAATTGCATCATGATGAACTGGCTACGGCAGGTGATTCCTTTGGACGCTTTATCGCCCTTGTGCTTCGTGACAATAGCGTTAAATGTATCCCAGTCTATATGCTGTAGGATTTGGGAGAAAATATGGCTATTTTTCATTTGCCGGTTCCTTCTTTGGTGTTTGAGCGTCGTAACCCAAATTTACTTTGTCGGAAACCGGCGTTTTTATTTCTATGCCACAGCTATGCAGCTATGCACACAAATTGTTTTGGACAGTAGTGACTTTGCATATATATTTCCATCTTAGTTAAGAAACGCTATATGAAATACTTCATTAATAGAATTAATTCTTCAATACAGTTGACATAACTCACTGAGTTATACCCTAGTATATATTCTGTTTTAATATTCTTTTATGAAGCTCAGTGATTATAGATATTTGGTGAAAATTATCCTATACAATCAAAGGGAAATTGTCTGTCGTATCTATTGAAAGGCATATTTTCATTCCCCTCAATTATTTATTTACATCAATTACCTGACCAATTTTATTAATTGTAAAGAATTGTCCGCCTACCATTTGACTGTACTCACCTTTGAAAATGCTTTT
>CAJBRY010000559.1 GCA_903958085.1 uncultured Geobacteraceae bacterium | reverse complement strand
TTCTTGTCAAACAAAGCATTACCTTCATCCAACATTACCACGGCGGGTTTGTTCCGTATAACAGAAATGTACGGTCCCACCTTGCTGATTGACGAAGTCGACACCTTCATGCGTGACAATAACGATTTGAAGGGCTTGATAAACGCAGGCCACACCAGGAATAGCGCTTTCGTCATTCGTATCGTCGGGGAAAATAATGAACCCAAGCGTTTCAACGTGTTCGGTCCCAAAGCACTCGCCGGTATTTCATTGGACAAGCATTTACCCGATTCGACAATGAGTCGCGCTATTGTGTTCAATATGCGCAGAAAGTTGCCGAGTGAATCTGTCCAACGCCTTCGACATGCTGAAGAGGGCTTGTTTGACAAACTCAAAGCCAAGCTTGCTCGATTTGCTATGGACTATAGCGAAGCCGTTAGGGTGTCACGTCCGTTATTGCCCAGTGAACTGAGTGACAGGGCGCAGGACAATTGGGACAGTCTGCTGGCGATCGCCGGTTGTGCGGGCTCTGATTACCTTCAACGTGCAACTGAAGCTGCATTGAAACTGTCCATTACAAATGATTCTTCAGTTTCGATAGGGACTGAGTTGCTTCAAAGCATACGTTTTATTTTCGAAAATGAGGCCATTCTAAAAATTAGCAGCGCCGCTTTGGTTGATGAATTGATGAGTCGTGAAGATCAGCCGTGGGCAACCTATAACAAGGGGTGGCCTATGTCTCCAAGGCAGATCGCTCAATTATTGAAGCAGTATGGCATAAAACCCAAAACCATAAGAATTAGGGAGGGGTGTACGCCAAAAGGTTATTCGTCGGATCAATTTGATGACGCTTTTGCGAGATATTTGTCCGTGGATAAATTGATAATCGAAAGCAACGGCGAAATTTCTCAGGAACAATCGGCTGTAGAGTTAAGTGGTTTGGAGAGAATGATCCTTGATGACAGAAAATACAGAGATGTTGTTACTGAGAGTTCCGTTACTGAATTGGCTGAAGAGAATTCGAATGGTGATTTTCCTTATGAGGAGGCATTTTGAGCTATTTGGATACGAGCGTTTTTAGCGTCTTTAAGAAAAAAAACATTATTAATCAAAATTAAGGCAACTAATATGAAAGATGAAATTAAATTCGTAACACTCTTTGATGGCTCACGTATCACCGGTGCTTTTTATGCTGAAATTAAAGAACATGTGGAAGCAAGATTTTGGAAGCTGGACAGTAATGAATTTCAAAAAATTGAAGATATTTTGGGTGAGGATTACTTGCAGAGCTTGAGTGAATCAGAGTCCAGGTTGGCGTTTAAGGCTTTTATCCGAATGGTTGAGACAATGAAAGTATCTTATTTGCCCGTTGAAACGTTTTCCAAGCATTATCAATATTACGAGTTGATGGGTGTTGTGGTTGAGAGTCGAGAAGATATTCTCTAAAAGCCAATTTCGGTGGCGGTTGCACTATGTGGTCGCCACCTTTTTTTGAGAGCGTGCGCGGGTCATTTATTTCATCGCACCGGACAAACAACAAATTGAGGGTCAAAAATGCAAAACAGAGCAATTAATATACCTGTTCCACAGATCAAAAAGGCTGTGATGAATGTAACGCCGGATTTCCATGTGGTCATTAAGACAGCGAAAGCTCCTTCGAAAATGTCAAAGGCTGAATACAGAAAAAAGGTCAATGAGGAGATGCGTCAACATGTTTCAGAAAGAATTCCGATGATGATACCTGGCAAGTTGTGTAAGTTGAAAATGATATGCACTAAAGAGTTTTGGAACCGTCATTACGCAGCCTCTCACAGGGGGCAGGGTCTTTACATTTCAGGGCTTGTCAAGGATGGTGTTTTGCCTTTGGTGGCTTGTGGAAGAAACAGCTCTAAGTCCAAACTTTATCGCCTTAAGTAATTTTTGTTAATACGGTGGCGACTAATGACTCGATTGTTAGTTGCCATTTTCAAACCATTTATTCAGGAGCTTTTATGCCAATAGTTAAACTAACCCAGTCGTTCATCAATAATGAATTGCATTGCCCCGAAGGTAAAGCTCGTATAGAAAATTGCGACCCAGATCTGCCGGGGTTGTATGTCGAAGTACGTAAAAGTAGTCCAGGGCAAGGCACTTATTACCTGCGCTATAAAGATAGTAAAGGTAAAACGTGTCATCAGAAGATCAGCAAAACAAATGAAATGACTTTGGTCGATGCGCGTAAGGCTGCGAAGACCCTTAAAGCTGAAATCAATTTGGGAGCTGATCCTCGAGGTGAAGAAAAAGCGAAAAGAGCGGTGCTCAATTACTCAGATTTCTTTGAGCAACACTATATGCCCTATGTGAAGGTCAGAAAGCGATCATTCAGAAC
>CAJBRY010000558.1 GCA_903958085.1 uncultured Geobacteraceae bacterium | reverse complement strand
GTATCAGATCGTCTCTCTTTTAGAATTCACAACTTATTGCCCCTTTCAGCTGCACTTGTCTTTGCGCTGCACCCGATAGCAACAGAATCTGTAAACTGGATTTCCGGTAGAACTGACATTATGGCTTGCAACTTCATTCTAGTCAGTGCCATTTTTCTGTTTCGTTATCTTGACAGCCGCAAAAAAGTAGATTTGGCTTGTTCGGTTATAGCACTACTACTTTCACTTTTTGCCAAAGAGGTTGCGTTTGGATATATCCTTGCGCTTCCTTTTTTATTATCACTTCCACGTCAAGATTTGAATGATTCAGAAAAGTTGCTAAACACAAAAAAGCAGAATCCACTTATAATATTTCTGATCTTCTTTTCTGTATCTGTGATTATAGCCATGTATACAGGATCATACTGGTCTGTAATGTTATTGGGTGGATGTTATCTGATTAATTCCATCAGGCTGGAAATTGGTAATAAATCGCTTTGGGAAACTATCAGGGAGCGTGTCAAAGCTATAAGTATGTTGACTTTGGTAATTTTGGCGACGTTTGCACTGTTTTTTGTTTTAAGGAAAATAGCGTTTACTTCAAATATTGATAGAATATCAAATACTATTCGACTGATTTTTCAGGATACCAGTTATGCAATTTCTATTTTTCTGGGCGCTGCTGGCTTTTACGTAAAAAAATTCTTTTTGCCACTGCCGCTAAATTTTTTCATACTTGAGATTAATCCTCTTTATGACCTTCTAGGTATCGCTGTTTTTTTGTTTACAATTTGGCTTGTTATAAGGCGCAACAGGATATCCGTTCTATCAATTGCAGGGATGTGCTGTGTATTGCCGGCGTTTCCCTTTGCTTTCGGAACTATCGCCTGGACCGGATATGCAGAAAGATATATATATGTTGCTTCTGCATTCTGGAGTGTTGCTTTTGTACTTTTTGTTTCCAGAATTTTTGCTGCTTGGAATATTAAGCACAATCAAAAGATGCTTGTTAATTCTATTGTTATCGCACTGCTACTTATCATGGCATTCATCACATATCAAAGAAACCTAGTCTGGCAGACTAATATGGATCTTATATCTGATACTGTTACAAAAAATCCAAAACAGAAAGAACTTCGTGGGCTTTATATGCTGGCCTTTATCCGTGCAGGAGATTTTAAATCAGCTAGAGAGCAATACAAGATAGCTTCATCTCTACACAGCACCAAATATTTGGATAATTACGATATAAACATGGCAGGAGTAGAATTGACTGAGGGAAACAAATCGGCTGCGGAAGCATTGCTGCAAAATGTATTAAGTTCAACTAAAGGCAAATCGGCTGCTGCGTTAAATTTTTACATTAAATTTCAGGAGAACGAGCTTCGTCAGGAAAAAAATCCGAAGGACATCCTTTCAATCCAGGACAAAATCATACAATTGTATGATCAGTCATATCAATTGAATAAAGACCCCTTTATTTTATATCGTCTTGGCCAGATATATATCGCCAGAAAAGACAAGCTTAAAGCGATAGAATTGTTTGAGAAAGCGGTTAAAGCATATCCTCCTGGAAACATATATGGCGATAACTCTGCAAAAATAGTCCGCAAACTGAAACAACAGATCCGGAATTTTGATAGAATAAATCAATATGAAAGATGAAATGACAAAATATACAGAACGACGGAGTAGACAGTGGGACACAATTGCTCCATTTTACGCTAGAAAAGGTTTGAATTCGGGCTATCACGATAGACTAATTGAACTGTTCAGAGATATTATTCCAGAGAACTTATCAATTATTGAAATTGGATCTGGTTGTGGGAATCTTCTTGCCTCACTAAATCCTTGTAGAGCTGTTGGCATTGATTTTTCTGCAGAAATGACAAGGGTTGCGCAGTTAAGTCATCCGGAAATTCAGTTTATTCAGGCTGATGCCCATGATCTCGATGGCATATCCGGCGTGTTTGAAATAATTATACTTTCTGATTTACTCAATGATCTTTGGGATGTTCAAAGAGTTCTGGAGCAAATTCATCGTTTCTGTACCCCATCAACAAGAATAGTATGTAACATCTATAGTCATCTTTGGGCCTTGCCACTTCGATTTGCTCAAATTGTTGGCCTGGCAACACCAATGCTTCCACAGAACTGGTTAACAGTTGAAGATATGTCAGGTTTGCTTCGCCTTGCAGGCTTTGATGTTGTAAATCATCGCATTGAAATTCTGTGTCCTCTTAATGTCCCTATAATCGGATCATTATGCAATCGCTATTTAGCCAAATTTTTTCCTTTTAATCTCTTTGATTTAACTCATATACTGGTTGCCAGACCAATGAAGGCAGTTCCAACAATTGATTGCTTGCCATCTGTGTCGATAATTGTTCCAGCAAGAAACGAGGCCGGCAATATTGCAAAAATATTACGGGCTATACCACAAATGGGGAGCATGACGGAGGTTGTTTTTGTTGAGGGAGGATCCTCCGATGACACTTTTGAAACCATAGAAAGGGAAATTTTAAGGTGTCACAATATAAAATGTCAGCTTTGGCGACAGACCGGAGTAGGAAAGGGGGATGCTGTACGACTTGGGTTTGAAAAAGCCTCTGGTGATATTTTAATGATTTTGGATGCGGATATTACGGTTCCTCCAGATGATCTTGCAAAATTTTTCAAGGCACTTGTAGACGGACATGGTGAGTTTATCAACGGAGTTCGTCTTGTGTATCCGATGCACGATAAAGCAATGCGTTTTCTTAATCTTATCGGAAACAAATTCTTCAGCAAGGCTTTTAGCTGGTTACTTGGGCAAGCCATTAAAGATACTTTATGCGGAACCAAAGCCCTTTGGAAAAGGGATTATCTCAGAATTTCGAGTCAAAGAGAATATTTTGGAAATTTTGATCCGTTTGGTGATTTTGATCTGATTTTTGGAGCGGCGCGACTTAACTTAAAGATAATTGATCTTCCCGTTCGTTATGGCGAAAGAACTTATGGAACTACCAATATCAACCGCTGGTCTCACGGTTTACTTTTATTGCAGATGCTTATCTTTGCTGCTAACAAAATAAAATTTAAATGATTGATTCTCGAGTTTTAATTCGTTCATTGTTAGGGCATTCTCAAATTCGGGGGGTGTCAGTTGACAGCCCGGAATTCAGAGAGGTATCGAGAAAAATTATACGTGAAAAGCCCTGCTTAAGGAAAATTTATGACGAATGGTATGGTATGTTTGCAGATGGTGTGCCAAAAGGTGAAGGAATTATTTTGGAAATTGGTTCAGGGAGTGGTTTCTGTTCAGAAATTATACCTGGTGTAGTGACTTCAGATATTTCCATAATTCAAGGCATTGATCTAGTGTTTGATGCCTGTGACAGATTTCCGTTTGCTGATTCGACTTTAAAGTCTATTTTGATGATAAATACATTTCATCATCTACCATCTCCAGAAAATTTCCTGCACGAAGCATATCGCTGCTTGAAGACAGGCGGTAAATTGTTGATGATTGAAGAATGGATGACACCTTGGTCACGTTTCGTCTATACAAAATTGCACCATGAACCGTTTGAGCCAGATGTCAAAGAGTGGGAATATCCCTCAACTGGGCCACTTTCATCTGCAAATGGAGCGATGCCATGGATTATTTTCAAACGAGACAGGAAGCTTTTTGAAGATCGTTTTCCACACTTAATTGTTGAAAAAATTCAGCCTATTATGCCAATTAGGTACTTACTCTCTGGCGGTGTCTCTATGAGAACTTTGGTGCCGGAATATTCTTTTTGGTTTTGGAAAATGGTCGAAAGAGTTTGTGACTTTATGGCAATGTTTGCCATGATTAGGCTTGTGAAAAGCGAATAGTGTTTTTTCAAAGTTAAAGCCTGACAATTCTTTGGTGCATACACGCATAGCAGGTTTGTACATCAAGGTTAATCAGCCTGAGAAAGCTTACTTCCATTATGATAGAGCAAATAAACTGAGTATTATTGAATGACTTTCCTTCCTGAATTTTTTTCTAAAAATAGACTTCTTCTCGGTTCTATCCTGTTGGTGATTCTATGCGCCTCTGCATACTCATCGTTGCAATCCAACGAATTTGTTTCTTTTGATGATGGGCACTATATTTTTGACAACACTTATGTAAAGCGTGGATTAACCCAAGAAACAATAAGTTGGGCTTTCAGCTTTGCTGAAAAAACCGGATCTCACTGGCATCCGCTCACCTGGCTCTCTTTAATGCTTGATTATCAACTTGTTGGACTAAACCCCTCATGGTTTCATTTAGTTAACTTGCTACTGCATATATCAAGCTCAATTCTCTTGTTCATTGCACTGTACAAAATGACTGATTACTTAGGAAGGAGCTTTATTGTTGCTGCTTTATTTGCACTACATCCCTTAAATGTTGAGTCCGTTGCCTGGGCTACAGAGCGTAAGAGTGTGCTTTGCGGAATGTTCTTCATGCTAACTATTTTACTCTATACAAACTATGTTAAGCGCCCATCAATTTTGCGCTACATAATAATTTGTCTAACATTTACTTTGGGCTTGATGGCTAAACCTATGATTGTTTCCCTCCCTTTTCTTCTTATCTTATTGGATGTCTGGCCTTTGCAACGACTTGCTATGCCTTCAAAGGACTTAAATTTCAAACCACACCGTACAGTTTCATGGTTGATAATAGAAAAAATTCCGCTCCTGATAATTTCATTTGCTTCAGTTTTAGTTTCTATTTTTGCCCTAAAGGGCGTCTACATTATTGATGAACGAAATT
>CAJBRY010000557.1 GCA_903958085.1 uncultured Geobacteraceae bacterium | reverse complement strand
GCAAAATCGACTAACATGAAAAAATATCTTCTTCTATCAGTTTTATTCCTGCTTTTCTTTTTTCCTGCCAGGGCACAGGTAGTTCAAAAACCATGTATCGGAATTATTGATACGATTATGGGTTACGATACTACGACCAAACTCGAATTTATTCGTCGCATTGATACCACAGACTTCATTGTGCTTGGTACAAAAGTGTTATTCGCAAAATTCGATTCAGTTGATGTAGTTCAGAAAATTGTTATCTGTGAAGGTCTTTATGATAATCTATCTACCTATATCACAGGAACAAACGGGAGGTATTTCAATTATTTGGGCCGGAAGTTTCCATTCGTGAGGTTAACACCTTCTGAAATCAATCAAATCAAATATTAACTACTATGAAAAAGTATTTTTTCTTTATCCTTCTATTTCTTTCTTCCTTCTTTGCAAAAGGCCAGAATTTCAACAGTTCAGCTACACAGGCCCAGCCATCACTCGAAGATCTATTCAGCTATGGCGTAAAGTGGGATGAATCATCGTCAACGCCTGGCAAGCCAGCTATTTTACGGGTCGGAAATCCGCAGCTTGCAATATCACTGCCGGTACAGAACAAAATGCGCCGCTGCGTGGTGCGCGATGATTTTTCTGTTAACTATTATCTCAATCCTACAAATTCATGGAATAAAGCTGAAGTAGCTCCCTATGTAACGGCAAAGAATCCAAGTTCTATATCTGGTGGGCCAAATAGTATCATCTCTACCGGATCATTTGCTGATACGACCTTAAAGGTAGGAATGGCCGTAAAAAATGTCACCCAGGGTACCTATGCAATTATCACAACCATTCACAATTCCGATTCAGTTTCAATTTCTATCCCGATGCCATCCACCGATCGCACCTGGGGAACCGCAGACGGAACGACATCGGGACATCTTATTCATTCAGGTATAAATTATTCTTCATTGGGTGTTGTCAATGGCGATGTTGTGTTCAATCAAACCGATAACACCTATGCAATAGTCACAAATGTGGCAACCGGTGATCTGACGATCAATGCCAACATCATGGCTTCGGGTGAAAAATATCTGATCATCAAGCGATTCATTGAAACAACGGATGTATTTGAAATATGCACGGCCAGGTTAACAGGTGCCGATGGCCAGGTAATGGTCGAATACGCTAAATATTACTTCAAATATAAAAAGGTTGGGACGGTACACGAATGGAGGATATCGGAGATCCCACTGCCTGGATTTGAGATTTATCCGGCATTCATCGTAGGTGGAGTTACAAAAGAAACACGCTTGTTCGGAGCCTATGAAGGTTATTTGAACAGCACAAAACTTGAAAGTTCAGCAGGATTCTTAGCTACTACCAATAAAACGCGTGCTCAATACCGTGGTTATGCAGTAGCACGTGCTACCGGCTGGCACCAGGAATCATATTTAGAGCGTAGCGCACTCCAACTGCTTTACCTGGTTGAATATGCTTCCTGGTATAGTCAATCGGTCATTGGAGCCGGTGCATCGGATTGGGCCAGCGCAACCTGGAACAGTTACAACGCTTATAATCCGGTCAACTATACGGGAATATCAAATGCAAAAGGAAATGCGACCTTCAATGTGTCGAATGGGGATGGCAAGCGCAATTCATTCATGACATACCGAGGCGTTGAAAATTTCTTTGGCTACCTATGGAAGTTTTGCGACGGGATCAACATTTATGCACAGAAAGTTTATATCTGTAATACTCCTTCTTCTTTTGCAGATGATACAAAAACGGGGTATCTGAATATAGGGATTACGTTACCGGCCACCAATGGTTATCAATCGACATTGGCAGGTACCAAGTATGGCTTTTTACCATCGGCTGTTACTGGCGATTTTAACACCTATATAACAGATTATTACTGGCAAAGTACAGGCTGGCGTGTCCTGTTATCGGGTGGCTGTTTGTATTTTGGGGCGCTTGGCGGCCTCGCTGCGTTCGATGCGAATGGCGATTCGTCGGGTGCCCTTGGGAAGTTTGGTTCTCGCCTTTGTGGAAACTAACCTGATTCAAAGAAACAAAACGAACAAAACGCAAAATGCTGGGCGCACGAAAAAATAATAAGGTTTGGGATAAGATTGTTAGCTGGCGTGTCCTGTTATCGGGTAGCAATTTGAATAATGGGGCGAATGACGGCCTCGCTACGTTCAATGCGAATAACGATTCGTCGAATGCCAATGTGAATATTGGTTCTCACCTATGCTTACAAAGATAAAGAGATTGAATGAACCATTATTCCAAACCCTGCCTCTTGGCAAAACAATAGAGAGTAAAAATGAAGCGCTGGTAATGAAAATGAACGCCCTTCATCAGTAAGCAAAGCACAAAGGATGAAAAGAATTGACAACATATATTCCCGGATTTACGACATCGTCAATGTTCGTAGGGCCTATATGAATGCCAGAAAGAAGAAAACGCATTATACGGAGGTTAAGAAAATCGACAAGAATCCGGAAGCCTATCTTCAGCAGATACACCAAATGCTCAAAGACAGAACTTTCAGAAATGCGCCTTACGAAGTGTTTACGAAAACGGATCATAAGAAAAAACGGGAAATCTTCAAACTCCCGTTTTTTCCTGATCGTATCATCCATCATTGCATTTTGCAGATTGTTGAACCGATCTGGAATAGTCTTTTTGTACGTGACACGTATAGTTCCATTAAGAAGCGTGGCATTCATGATGGTGTGCAGCGTCTTAAACTTGCCCTGGAGGATAAGTTAAATACTTTATGCTGTCTTAAAATAGATGTACGCAAGTTTTACCCATCCATTGATCACGATATTCTTAAAGCAATCATCCGGAGGAAAATAAAAGACCCATTTGTTTTGTGGTTAATGGATGAAATTATTGATTCCACAAAGGGAATACCCATTGGTAATTACCTATCCCAATTTTTCGGCAATTTATATCTCACTTACTTCGATCATTGGGTCAAGCAAATACTGAAGATACGGTATTACCTGCGCTATTGCGATGACATGGTATTTCTTTATGCGAATAAAACGAAGCTGCATCTAATATTAAACAAAGTAAAAATATACCTTCTGGAACACCTGAAACTTGATTTAAAAAGCAATTTTCAGGTATTTCCTGTTGCATCCAGGGGCATAGATTTTTTG
>CAJBRY010000556.1 GCA_903958085.1 uncultured Geobacteraceae bacterium | reverse complement strand
TGGTTATCTCAAGATGAAAGTTATTGAAGACCTGAAAAGTGAGACAATAAATGATTTGGTTAAAGACCTTGCCAGCAATGCCACAGAAGTGGATACCGATGATTCAACATCATATGTGGATTTGAAGAAATATATACCCAGACATAATGCTCAAGTGATACGCTTGGTTTAGGATTAATAAACGCATTACGGGTTGAATCGTAGCTGTAGCCTATGCCAGCAAAGTTTTTTCTAAATGCTTTTGATTGGTCTGGGTCTGCTTCATTAGTGCTAGATACATGATAAATGCCAGCGCGAGTGTTGTAGCTAGTTTGCGCCCAAATCGTGTTTGATCCGTATAAATTTTGTAAAAAATTAATACCAAGTTGTTCTACAGGCTGACCTTGTTCATTTTCTAAAATAGAGTTTTCTAAACAAATGACTTGTAAAACAAGATTATTTGAGTCCAATTGAGCAAAATGAGCCATTATTGGAATCTCCATTTAATTACTACAATACCTGAACCGCCAGAACCACCAGTTTGACTAGTTGCACCTCCAGGATAATAATCTTATAGGAACAAAATCGAGTAGGAAGGTAGGGATTATTCCCCTACCTGTCCTCTCACACCACCGTACGTACCGTTCGGTATACGGCGGTTTCTTAATTTACACAACGAACTTGTTTATAGTAGTCAGAGAAAAAGATGAAGCCCGCCTGTTTCAGGCGTTCATTGGTAATGCTTCTACTTAGGATTGGGCTATCGGCAACGCGCCAGTAGCCTTTTCTGGTATTCGCAAATTCCCAGGCTTTAGGCCGTGGGATACCGAGATTAATCAGGTTGCGGAGTTTGGTTCTGATGCGTTTCCATTGTTTCCAAATCAACGATCTCAACCGCCGTCTGAACCATTCGTCTGTCCGCTCAAGCAGGCTTTTCATGTCAGCAAGTCGGAAGTAATTCAGCCATCCTGTGATGTATTGGCGCAATGCTTCCTTCCTGCGTTCATTTCCCCAACCGTTGCTGCGACAGGTCAGTTCCCTGATTCTCGCTTTCATCTTTTCTACACTCTTTCGGTGAATGCGGAATTTGCACCCATCCTTTGTAAAGTAAAATCCATAGCCCAAAAACTTTACGTCTTTGATGTGGGCAACTACCGTCTTGTTTTGATTTACTTTCAGGTACAATTTACCTTCGATGTATTTCGTGATGCTTGAAAGCACCCTTGCGGCTGCTCGCTTGCTTCGACAAAATATCATACAATCGTCGGCGTACCTCACGAACCGGTGTCCCCGCTTTTCCAGCTCTTTGTCCAATTCATTAAGCATCACATTGCTTAACAACGGACTGATATTGCCGCCCTGCGGAACTCCCGTTGGAGTATCCTCGTATCGCCCATCTGCCATAACTCCTGCCCGAAGGTATTTATGTATCAATGATACAACCCTGCCGTCACTGATGGTTCTTGAAAGAACTTCTATCAGCTTGCTTTGGTTGACATTGTCGAAGAACTTTTCCAAGTCCATATCGACCACATAACGATATCCTTCGTTGGCATTGTTTTGACATTGCATTACTGCCTGATGGGCACTGCGTCTGGGGCGGAACCCGTAACTGGTAGGCGAAACCTGTCGCTCGTAAATCGGTGACAGTTGC
>CAJBRY010000555.1 GCA_903958085.1 uncultured Geobacteraceae bacterium | reverse complement strand
CCCGCATCGAATGGGTCGTTATATTACCATGATAAACTTGAAATCGTCAAGCAAGTTCTAGCAGGTTGTCGGAGAGGGCAGTCAGAATGAGCCAAAAGTGAAAGGATAGAGCACAAAGCGTCAAAATTTTGAAAGAACAAACCCATTGGAAGCAAACAATGGGTTAATATGAATAATAATAGGCGCGTAAAAACACACCTATCCAAGCATCAAGATGTGCATGCGCTTGAGATTGAATGCCAGGCATACCAGACACCATTCCCCAGCGACTTTTTTCAAGCCGCGTAAAGAAAATTGACGAAAGCCCATGATTTCTTTGATAATGCCGATAACGGGTTCGACGGTGCATTTACGTAAACGATAGATTGCCTGTCCGATTTCAGTGGCAAGTTTGTATGCCATCTTCTCTTTTGGGCTGGCATCAGGCGCAGGCACTTGCGGCAGTTTGCCCAACAATACGTTGAGGTCTTTGCGATGCGCTTCGCGACCCGTTGCAATATATGGCTGAATGCCATATCCTTCGATGATACAGATATTGGCTTCGCTAAAGAAACCATTATCCAACGCAACGGCATTGGGTGTGCCCAGTTCAGCAGGAAGCGCTTGCAAAGTAGGTTCCGCTTCTTTTTTGTCGTTCGGGTGATTGGACAGGGAAGTGGCTACGATTAACATGCTGTTCTGCTCCACGGCTGCTTGAACGTTGTAGTGTTGGTCAAAACCATCGTTGGTACTATTCTTCATAATTCGCGATTCTGAATCGGTAAAATTGAATTGATCTTTGTCTCGCGGTCCAGCCTCCGGAGGTTTGGGTTCTTTTCCGCTGTGTTTCCGCTTGCGCTTTCGCACTTTGGCTTCGCGCTCGCGCATTTTGTTGTCGTATTCTACTTTTTCATTCTCATAGCGTTCTTGGGCACGAGCTTCCAAAATCGCTTTTGCTCCCGCCAATTTCATTAATCGATCCTGGCGTAACACAACTTCATCTTGCACCAAAAATCCTTCTGGTAATTGGATTTCTCCCTGGTCTGCTTTCTCGCCTAACTCAAACAATTCAGCAACTTCCTCTTTCAATTGCCTTTCTATTTCCAAAAGCCGTTTATAACTGACTGCATGGCTTTTCGATGCATCTGCATGAATTTTACTGCCGTCCAAACTGAGATTGCCCATTTTCAACACGCCCGCTACCTTCGCCATCAACAATATCTGCACAAACAACCCCTGCAATTCAGATAGAAAAATCTTCCGAAAATTCGCTATTGTGTCATGATCCGGATGCAGTCCGCCTGCTACATTCCGAACTCCCAGGTTTTCGTAGGTCGCTTTTTCTAACTTGCGCGAACTGAATATCCCGCTGGCATACCCATAAAATAGCAAGCCTAATAAAGATTCTGGCGCTATCGCTTCGCCTCCTCTCTCTGCATACCCTGCATAAATCTTACTCAAATCTAGCTGTGAGATAATATCCACCACAAAACGTGCCAGATGATCTTCAGACAGAGCATCTTTCAAGAAAATTGGCGTATTCAACGTCGCTTCGTAATCCGGTAACTTAAATTTTCGCGTCATTCCTCAAGTCTACCAGCCTTCTCTCCGACAACCTGCTAGTGAGGTGCGACGCACAAACTGCGTAGTAGCAGTCAGTTAATCTTTTTCGACCAGTTTCAAAAACACATCCACAACCTGTGGGTCAAAATGTTTGCGGCTCTGTTCCTGG
>CAJBRY010000554.1 GCA_903958085.1 uncultured Geobacteraceae bacterium | reverse complement strand
CAGTCCATGCTGTCAAACAGCTAGAACACCGAGTATCCAACAATCGGCAGCACCGGTCAGCGGGAAAAAAGCCCCCGCCGAGCCGCTGCGCCACGCAACCGTTGGCAGACAAATAATATGAAATCAAAAAAAGAAGAGATACTTTCGCAACCGGAGATTCTACGGGTTACTCCGGTTGGGGCGAAGCTGTCTGTAATTACATTTTTATTGGCTTTGATATCCATCTATCTGTATTCACAGCTATTTTATAGTGCTGTTCAGGCTATACCCAAAAAATCAATGAGTCAAACGCAATATTATGCATTAATAGCAGCAGTCTTAATTATTGGAACTGGAATAGCAATCCTAACTGTTTATGCTTTAATCACAAAAAAGAAGCAGCCACTTATCTTTACGACTATTGGCATGGTCGGTATTGGGAAATACGCAATAAATTACAGTGAATTAGACTGTTATGGCTGGCAAAAATGTAATGACTTTGTGGCATCGGGCCAGTTATCAGGTCGATTACAAACAACAATTAGAATCTATCCAAAATCAAAATCTTGGCTGCAACCAACGTACATCGATAGGTTCGGAAACTCAATATTTGGAAACTTCGGATATTTCTTCGATGACACACAGATGAAATCAGCGAATGAAATACTCACCCGTTATGGAGTTAGCTTGATTTCTGACTCAGAATCATAGCTAACAAGGCTCGATTAAACGGACATAGCCAGCCGGAGGAAAATAGCGGAATTGGATGCCAACCAGACAGTTGGACACCGCCAGCCCGAAAAGACTGGGCTTGCGGGTCAACTGCCGAGCCGTTTCGCGCCAAGCTAAATTCGGCGTATCTTGCAGGGTGAAAGTCCCTGTCGGAGAAGGATTAGCCATCCGCTCCGTATCGAGTCTTGCAGCTGTGGCGGAGTCAGAGATGTTTTCTGGCGAACAAGACAGTTGAAGCGTAGACAGAGAATTCTGCAGGCCGTAGGGGAGTCTGCGCTCCCTGAAGTGCTGGTACAGCTTCGAAAGAGGGATGTTGCGGATGCCGAGGACATAACGGGCTCCGAAGGCAACACGATTTCATCCGTAAATTGGCGAGGATGGATAACCGGCATTCCTACCGCGGAGGTCAAACTGGTGCCGCTGTTCGAAGCAGATGGGTGGGAATGCATTACTGGACTCGGGGTGCAACTATGAGTGAACCGGCAGAATTCTGGATTAACCTACTACCCCAAAAAGGTGCCGACAAGTCACCTGCCACTAAACGACACAATTACTGCAAGCTGTTGCTGGATATTCTTGCAGAAAAGCATCCGGCCCTGTATGCGGGCGGGGTAGGTGCAACCCTTGCAATGGAGGAAGCCCAGTCTCTGGTTGATGTTTTACAAAAAAACTCTCCTGGACATATCTTCAAGCATCGAGTCAGCTTATTGATTCGTGGCTTGGAACGGGGAACTCTTGAACTTGGCTGGAATGTTGCCATCCCAGAACCGCCGTTAGTAATTCCACGTGAGAAACCGCGCTTTACACACGAAAGTTTTGCCGCCCTACCAGAAGTCTATGTTGTAAAGTCAGCCTTCATCGAAAACCTTAAACTTTCACCACCAGACACCTATACAGCCAGAGTTGGTCAACTGCTCCTGTCTTCGAGTCTCTTTGGAGGTCTCGTAAAAAAGCGTTGGTTGTCGCCTTGGGTAGAAGCGTTGAGGACGTCAATCGTTTGTGACGCCTCACAACTATGGATGAATATGGTTTATTCGTCAGCGCCTTTAGAGCGAGAACTGAAGAGTAAAAGAAAATCTGGCGAAATACCAATCAGCCGAAAGATCACTCCAGATCATTCAACTATCAAGGAACCTTGGGAAATCCACCGGCGTTGGTTTGCTGATCCCCTGACGCATGCACTTATTCTCCGTTGGCGCAGAGATTTTCCTGAGGATCTAAACTCTGGTCGTGACGTGTCGCCGTTATTAGCTATTCGGCAATATTTTGATATGATTCAAGTAAATCAGAAGAAAACTTCTGATTCATTTGTTGTGTCCATGATAAGTGGCTGTGCCACCCGCATAGGTATGGGAATCCCTCCCTTTTTGTTGGCGTATGCCGAGGGTGTAAATAAATCTGTCTCACTTTCTCCGGAAGCTTGGGGACGGCTTGTAACGGGAAAGTGCATTATCACCCCGAGGAAGGGGCTTAAAGAAGTTGATGGCGTAGTTCCGATAGCGAAACCTTTGGCTATTCAGGTACCATGTAAACTTGCTCCTATGATTCACCAGAAAAAGATGCTTGGGGATGTTTTAGGGATTATCCTGCCACCAACTACCACGCGTAAGAGGAAGGCATCAGAGTCGATGGAGGCTCTGCAGGTATATCATGAACAAAATCATGAAAAGATGTGTCAATCTCTGTCATGTCTCATTCTGTGGTGTATCGATCTGTTGACTAGTTACAACCAAAATGAGCTGATACGTGGTCGGAAGAAAAGTAGCATCAGAGCCAGTTCAGTCTACAATTATCTGTGTGCCATAGGAAAACGACTTATTTCAGTTGCTAATAACGAGGAGATTCTAGGACTGGAAAGTGATGAGCTTCATGATCTTTACCGTGAAGTAATCGATGTCTGCCCGACAGTAAAAAGTAGAAATAAAGCGGCCCAACGACTGCATGGATTTAATCAGTTTCTTAGTGTCAGACTTGGTGCCCCAATAGTCGATTTTAGCGACCTGGGTTTCAACTCCGGGCCAGCAGAGCTTGGAGTAAATGCCAATCTGATTTCGTTTGCCAGCTTTGACAAAATAAAAAAGGTACTCTGTCCCAATTATTCAAAAGCTTCAAGATTGCGGAAAATGGTGTTGCTTCTGGCAATCATTGCGTTCCGTTGCGGTTTGCGCGAAATGGAAGTACTTAAGCTTCGAATCACAGATATTCAGGGAACTACTGAACCGGAAATTTTGGTGCGGACTAACCGTTACGCCTATAATAAATCATCAGAATCAGTACGCCGCATACCATTGGCACATCTGCTTGAAGAAGATGAGCTGATGATGTTGCTTGACTGGTGCCGGGATCGGGAGTTGGAAGATGGCTCAAGAATTCCTCAGTCACTGCTTTTTTGTTTTAGTGGGCAATCAACGGTACTTTTGCCAAAACATGAGATGATTCCTCCAGTTGTACAGGCGATCCGCCAGGTCACTGGAGATGCAAATCTGGTGTTCCATCACTTCAGGCACTCATTTGCTACATGGCTACTTCTCAGACTCCTCAAAAACTTTCCACCGGAAATTAGGCAGCGCTTCCACTTTCTGAAGCACCATTTATTTGATTCTTCAATATGTGACAAACTTAGAGTATCGCTTCTTGGAAATCAAATGCTTGGAAGGCAGGCCCTTTTTGCAACTGCTCAACTTTGCGGCCATGCGGGTCCTGAAGTAACTTTATTGCACTACTTTCATCTTTGTGACTGGCTGCTAGGCATAGAGCTGGCGGCACATGACAATCAGCCGGATTTGGATGTCTCGACAATCAAGGCAATAACCAAGTTACCGCAGCACATATTGTATTTTGAACATTACAAGCACAGGGATACGCCGTGGCACATGTCGTTAGTGCTTGAAAGACTGCCAATCCCTGATGGGCTTAAGTGTCAATACAAGTTAGAGAAAATAGATACCAGATCAATCCCGGAAAAAGTTTCAGCGCATCCGGATTTAAAGATTCCTTTATGGAGACGAGTATTTTCTGTCATTAGAGAGCGTCAGATCGGTCAGTTGTCATTTGATGTGTTGGCAACAAGAAGTGGCTTTTCTGAGGACAAAATCAAGGCATGGTGCAGCAATGCACAATTGTTGGCTGCAATGAAGACTAAACGCGGCAAGTCTCGGCATGTGAATGGAGTGACATATAAAGGCAATCCTGCGTTTAATTTCCCTCAAATATTACGACTAAAGGAAGACCGTGTAATTGCGGATATAGTTCTTACTTCGTTTGCGTCGAGTCGGGGAAGAAAAAAAACCGCAATTATTGAATCTGTCCGGGAATTTATTTCGACATATTCAGTTATTGATGGAGGATTTTCCTGCCTGACGCCACGATTAGTTAAAAAGCAGATTCAATTTATTACATCCCTGAATGTTCCTATCAATCAGGTGCTAGTCCATAAAATACAGCCGAAATCATCAAAAATATCTATAGCTGCAGAGCAAAATAAGCTTGCAGGAATCCTGGGGGTTCCAAAGTCTTCAGTTGCAGTTCGTGGGCTTTACAATGGAGAAACTTCACGAACCGGAATCTATTACGTTCAGGTGAAAAATGCTCATGTCGACGGAGGATGCAAGCTCAAAGCCAACTATGGATTCCGTTACGCCATGTACATGATCGCAATTATGGAAGGTCTGGAGTGATCAAGCTACTTAATCACTCCTATCGCTAGTTTGATTGTTTCGTAGTATCCTGCCTCACCTTCCACATGAGCGAAGTTCTAATTTAGGTCGCCAGAAAGAGTTTTTTTCTCCAAAACGGGCAAAGCTTCGCCAGTCAGGTTGATTGCTGAATGCCGTATCCTGAACATTCAGTCCGCAGCTTATCCGGTCAGCAGCTGCAATAGTCTCGGCTATGGTAAGTAATGGAGTATGTTGATATTTTTTCCCATTGCGCCAAGTCCAAAGATATCTAAGTGCCAGTGCTGCATCAGGGCATATGGTTTCTAGGCGATGCAGATGCGTTGCCAGAACTTCAAGTGTCAACGAATCATGATCACATACGAATCCGGTAGTCGTTAGTTTTCCTACTGGTTTCAGGGTTTTTGTTTTTCCTATGTCATGAAATAGGGCACCTATAATTGCAAGTTCGAGTTCAGCTGGAGGAAATTCAACAAATCTGGAAACCATCGCCACACATTCCAGGCTGTGCTCCAGTAAACCGCCTGAAATGCAATGGTGATGTTGTCTACTTGCAGGTAAGGATATGAAGCGGAAGGCTATTTCATCGTCAGCGAGTACCGACTCTACAAAGCGCCGAAGCGCCGTGTGGGAAATCGAATTGACAAGCTTGCTTAACTGTTCCAACAAAGTTGGTAGCGGGCAGATACTGCGAGGAATAAGCGCGAGGGGGTGTTCCGGTTCAGATTGCAGTATCTCCGCGTTAAACACATTTACTATCCAGGAGTTGTTAAACGCTCTGATACTTCCGGAGAGATTAACGCAGTTCAAATCCTTGAAACTGAACAACAGTTTTTCAGACCAAGAATACGCCCTTATCTGACCGGTGGCATCTTCAAGTGTAATAGAGAGATACTGTGATCCGTTACGCGATACTTTGCAAATTGGATGACGCACTCTGTACGTACCACTGAATTTCGCGCCATGCTTGAAATCTAGGCTGTTGATGGTCATGGGGAAGCCTCCTGCATGCTCATAGTTGCAAGCATTTGCTCGAATGCTGATCCGTCCTTTCGTGTAAGGTTTGGCACAAATCTGGAGTAGATGGTAAACAACATCTTAGTGTTTGAGTGTCCCATCTGTCGTGCAATCCACTCGGGATTTTCACCGGCACCCAACCAAAAAGTCGCTGTAGTGTGTCTTGTTTGATAAGCAGTACGCTTTTTTAGCTGGAGTCTCATGAGGGTAGGATACCAGACTCGATTAGTAACATTGCTGTACTGAAGCGGTTCTCCATCACGAGTGCAGAAAACAAAAGTACTCTTTTTTCCTGTAATGGTGTGTTGTTCTTGTAGAGCGTTAAATACCATTGTGGACATCTCAATTATACGTTGAGAATACGTAGTCTTATTCCATTTCTAAATCAAGAGCGAGTTTATAATCCATGGCCATGATACTATCGACAGTACACGTTGTTGGTTATCTTCCATCTCCTTGAGCGACTGACAGAGATGACTCTCAAGGGCAT
>CAJBRY010000553.1 GCA_903958085.1 uncultured Geobacteraceae bacterium | reverse complement strand
TATCAATATCGTTTCTCCACGTGGCAAGTTCATGACCAGTGCTGCCAAACCATGTCTCGGTCCAGTGGATCAGAGTTCCGCCATAGGTCGAAGCATTATACGATATTGTGAACGAATTGCCGGTGTTTAGCTCCAGAAGTATATAAGTAGGCTCCCCTTTGGAAGTGGCTTTTGTCCCAATATCTGTTATTTCAGTCGCATACTTTGAAAAACCCGCAATATCAAATTCTATCTTGTCGTCATGGCCGAACCCGTTCAGGTTGAGTGGAATTTCCGTAATATCATTGAAGTGGATGGTAACAGCATGAGTTTCAAAATCAGCATCGTCACCGGACTGGAAACCTGAAACTACAGGTGTGTCGCCGGAATCATAAATTCCATTTTCGTTATTATCAAAATATATACCGCTGTTCTCTACCACTACATGAAGGGGTGGCATAGCTTCGTTTACGTCCGTGACATTGATAGTTACCGCATGAGTATCACTCAAACATGGTGTAGCGTTGTCGGTCGCTGTTACGTTTATGTGGTAGTGATCCCTGGTTTCAAAATCAGCAGGTGATTTTAGAGTCACCGCGCCTGTACTGCTGTTGATATTGAAAGCCTCGGCATCACTGCCGCCAAGGCTGTAGGTCAGCGTTTGGCCCAAATCATCATCGTGGGCGGCTACGGTGTAGACCACTCTGCTTGCGGCAGCGTTCTCGGCAACTGTTCCGGTGGCCGCTGAGGTGATATATGGGGCTTCGTTGACATTTGTAACATTGATTGTAACAGAATGTGTGTCACTCAGATTCGGTGTGCCGTTGTCAGTTACAGTTACGTTAAAGCTGTAGCTGCTTTTGCTTTCATAATTAGCGGAGGCATTCAACTTAACCTCACCAGAACTGCTGTTGATATTGAAGAAAGCCGCGTCAGTACCGCCAAGTGTGTAGGACAGGGTTTGGCCTGAATTAACATCGCTTGCGGTGGCGGTATAGATAACCGTGCTTGTAGCAGCATTTTCAGCAACAGTAGCGGTTAAGCCTGAGGTGATTGAAGGAAAATCGTTGCCGTCAATGACATTGATAGTCACAGAATGGGAGTCACTCAGTAAGCCTGTACCGTTGTCGGTCGCAATTACGTTAATGTTGTAGCTGTTTTTTGTTTCGTAGTCCGCCGGTGCACGCAGTGTTACTTCACCGGAGACTCCGTTTATAGCAAATGCACCAGCATCTGTGCCTCCAAGGGTGTAGGTGAGTGACTGTCCGAGATCGACATCACTTGCAGCAGCAGTATATACGACGGTACTGATGTCGGCATTTTCTGTCACAGTGCCGGTAGCACCGGAGGTGATTGAAGGCGCTTCGTTGACGTCAAGTACGTTTATTCCAATTGAATGAGTGTCGCTTAGACCTGGAGTAGCGCTGTCGGTAACCGTTACGTCAATGTTATAGCTGTTTTTTGTTTCATAGTCGGCTGAGGCAAAGAGGGTGACTTCACCTGTAGCGGCGTTTATTCTGAAGGCTGCCGCATCAGGTCCGCCGAGGCTGTAGGTAAGAGTCTGGCCGGCATCAAGATCGCTGGCAGCCGCGCTGTATACGACTGTGTCGGTGGCGGCATTTTCGGCTATAGAACCGGTATTGCCGGAGAAAATAGAAGGAGCCACATTGATCCCAGTTTCATTTACGTCAGTAACGTTTATCGTAATCGAATGTGTGTCACTCAAACCTAGAGTAGCGCTGTCGGTAACCGTTACGTCAATGTTGTAGCTGTTTTTTGTTTCATAGTCGACAGAGGCAAACAGAGTGATTTGACCGGTAGTGGCATTTATTCTGAAGGCTGCGGCATCAGCACCGCCAAGGCTGTAGGTCAGTGTTTGTCCTGCATCAGTATCTGTGGCGGCAGCGGCGTAGACAACAGTGCCGGTTGCGGCATTTTCAAGAACAGTTCCTGTAGTACCGGAGGTGATTGAAGGTGCCCTGTTTGTTGCAGTACTGCCAGAACTCTCAATTGTATTACCACCATTATTCATGGCAATGGCAAGACCGGCGCCTGCGCCAATAATAGCCAACGGCGCACCGACCCATAGCAAAAGATTGGGATTGGCTCCTGGTGGGGAGTCGCTGCCGGAACCGATTCTATCTGAATATCCGGTATCAGCATTTGCCATTAAGATCGGCTGAGCCGAATCAGCAAAAGCAGTGCCTGGCATAACCTGCTCGACATCTGAAGCGATAACTGCTTCAGCATCAGTAAGTTCTTCGTCAATTCCTAAATTATGATCTGAGCCGCGCAAAGAAGCGGTTAATATGACATTGTCAGATTTAGTTCCTGCCAGATAAGGAACGGATTTATTTCCAGCTACACCTGAGACCGCGATATTTGAGAATTCCTTGTCAGCAAACATATTCTTTTTTGGCACGAAGATCTCCTTGATTTTGTTGTATGGATTCCAGATATTTTTAACCGGTGAACTATAGCATTAGGGGGAGAATTGTCAATATTTTGAATAATATTCTAATCTGAATTTATTGACAGATTATCGAGCAGTATTGACATAACTGACGTCATACGCCATTGTATATCCTATTCAATAAATCCGGCTTTTTTCCAAAAATCATTGAGGAATCATGTTAGAGCGACTACAGAAAATAATATCCGCCGCAGGAGTAACATCGCGAAGGGCATCAGAAACGTTGATCCTTAATGGTCAGGTTTCAGTCAACGGTGTTGTGGTTACCGAACTTGGCAGCAAGGCAGATTCGGCGACAGACATAATCACGGTAGACGGAAAAGCTCTTAAAATCAGTGCGCAACGACTATACATCCTGCTGAACAAGCC
>CAJBRY010000552.1 GCA_903958085.1 uncultured Geobacteraceae bacterium | reverse complement strand
TGAACCAGAGAAAATCACTGGATGGTTTGACATAGAAGGCATAGAGAAGTGTTGTGAATTTAAAGCTGAAACTGAAGATGAAGAGAACGACAAAGTGAACCATCCTAATTATGTTAGTGATCCTGTATGTAATGAAGAAATATGCTTCGAAGCGCATGCAAAATATCCTTATCTACAAAGAAGTATTGGAAGGAACTGTTTAGACTCAAATGCAGGAATTTGCGTAGATTACTGTCTACTGGAAACTTTAAAAGTATCTCTTGATAAACTGTTCATTAGGGATGATGAGATTAAGCATTTCAAGGATCATTATGATACAAGTGGAATAAACAGCAAATCCGAATCTACAGAATACAATGATCGTATAAATGCAATTGCTAAAGACTTAAAAAAGATTCAGACCGCTGAAATTGATGCCAAGATTGATGATATTTGTTCAAACATCAAAGTCAAGGCCATTGAGCACATGAGCAATAGTCGAAAGGAGCGCGTTGTAAACCATACCCGGTTTATCGATGAAGCCGAGATTGCCCCAGGAAAAAATAGAGATCGCGCACTTAAACTGGTGAAAGAATATTTATCAAACTGTCAAGGCGATCTGAAGTATCATGGATTCAAATACGCAAATAAACCAGTTAAGCAAGGAAAACCATATTTTCTAACTGACGAAGAAGGCCTTAAAGCAGAAAATTAGACAAAGGCTACCTAAAAGGGTAAGCCCCCTATATCGACAACCACCCCTTAACTCACTGAATTATGGGGTTTTTTTGTGCATTATGCATCGCATTTCATTATTTCTGAGCTCAGAGTTCGCATATTCCTGGCCAGGGAAATATCTAAATAGGAGAGAATGTATGGCTGAGCGTTTAATGCAACGAAAAGAGGTGTGCACCGTCTTGAGTATTAGTAGTGCTGGTTTGCACAGAGGCATGGAAAAAGGTTTCTATCCGAAGCCGTATCGGGTTGGGCAAAATTCGGTGCGTTGGAAAAGCAGTGAAATTGAGGAGGTTATTAATAGGTTGCTCATTGCAGAACCAATACAAGTAGCGCCGGGTAGCAAACGTGGTCGTAAACCAGCAACTAGGATAGGGGGTTAATTTATGGTTTTCCCAAATTCCGAAGTATTGTCATTGAGCGACCTCAAGGAAATTGCTGAAACACGTGGTATCTCATTTCATGCCCCAATCACTAAAAAAGAAATAATTCATTTGCTCTACACAGATTCATCAAAAGTGATGGTGGGAAATTGTGAATTAAGCACCGCTACTGCCCAAAACAACAGTCGAATACATGTAGTAGACATTCTTGACTTCATGAGCACAGAGTTTCCGCCACGGACAAATTTGCTCGATCCATGGCTCCCAAGTCAGGGGTTGGCTATGGTCTATGCTCCACGAGGAGTGGGAAAGACGCATTTCAGTTTAGAGCTAGCTTATGCAGTTGCATGCGGAGGTTCTTTCTTGAACTGGAAAGCACCAACACCAAAAGGCGTTTTGTTCATAGATGGTGAAATGCCAGCCGTTGCTCTTCAGGATCGTCTCGAAAAGATTATTGATGGTAATAATTGTGAAGCAGAAGCTCCATTTAGAATTATCACACCGGATATGCAGCCATCTGGAATGATCGACCTGTCACGTCCCGAAGATCAGGAAGAGTTAGAAATGTATCTTGAAGGTGTGGATTTAATAATTTTAGACAACATCTCAACACTTTGTCGCACTGGTAAAGAAAATGAAGCTGAAGGATGGCTTCCTGTTGAAATCTGGGCTTTACGCCAAAGGTCAGCTGGACGATCTGTATTGTTCATTCATCATGCTGGAAAAAACGGAGAACAAAGAGGCTCTTCACGCAGGGAGGACGTACTTGATACCGTTATTTCTTTAAAACATCCTGCTGCATATTCTCCAGATATGGGTGCTTGCTTTGAAGTTCATTTTGAAAAAGCTCGCTCGTTGATTGGTGAGGATACTAAGCCTATTGAAGCAATGTTAATGACGGATCCAGATGGGAGGCAAGTTTGGACCTATAAGGCGTTAGAGGATGCATTACCAGCCAAAGTAGCAAAAATGCTGAATGAAGGTATGTCTCAAAAGGTAATAGCTGAAAAACTAGAAAAATCCGAAGGTTACATTTCAAAACTGAAGAACAAGGCTGCTGAAACAGGACTCTTGACTGGCAATGACTGACACTTTCCTAGTTTCCACCCATACAGAAGGAAAGCAGGAAACTCATCAACTTTTACCAGAGGGGAGTCATATGTCAGCGTTAAGTCTAAAAGATGTTGTAATGCAACGTCAGATGAAGAGGAAAGCAGTAGAGAGCAAAATTTTCCAAACCAATACAACGGACAAGGGAGCGACATATATATGCAGATAGTTATCCCAGTAAAAGACGAGAAAATTATGTTGAGAGCAGAAGAAAATAATTATGAACTCTGCAAATTAAGGAATCGGACTGATTCAAAAACGGG
>CAJBRY010000551.1 GCA_903958085.1 uncultured Geobacteraceae bacterium | reverse complement strand
TCGGTGCCGGCAAGATGTTCCTGCCGCAGGTCGTCAAATCGGCGCGCGTCATGAAGCAGGCGGTGGCGCACCTGATCCCAAACCCCTCCTTCGCCGCGTTACTGATATACTCAACCAACTTGTCAACCTTATCAAGCAATAGAGCATCCGCTGGAACAGTTCGTAAGGCAAGGAGGTCAGCAGCTGCGAAGGGCTGACGGGGAATAAATTCAATGCAGTCGGCACCGAGCTCACGCGAGAGATGAATCAATTCCGGCACTTCATCAAGGTTGGTCTCGTCAATAACAGCAACATTCTTGATTCGTAACATAACCCCTTGTTTTTGGCGCAATCTATTGAGGCGCCCCACAGCGGCAGTTGCACGCTCAAATGCACCGGTATAATTCCTGATCCTGTCGTGCGTTTCTGGTTTTGCACCATCTAAAGATATATTTACCGAATCTACCCCGATTTGAATCAACCGAACTGCTGCTGCATCATCAATAAAATATCCGTTCGTGTTGAGGTGAGTAATCATTTTATGCTGACGGGTACAGGCCATCAAATCATAAATATCCGACCTCAACATCGGCTCTCCGCCCGTAAAACCGATCCCCGGGGTTCCGATGCGCGCAAATTCACCTATAATATGGCGAAATTTGTCTGTACCCAACTCCTGCTCATCAGCGCGTACCCGCTCAACACATTTTTGCGGAAAGTCACACATTACACAATTATAGTTGCATCGATATGTGACCATTATCGAACCATGAACAGGTCCGCACAAAGGTTTACCCAACAGCGAAGAGAGATGCAGAAGCATGTATTGGCCAGCACGCTTGACCAGCCATCCGGCACCTTCCTCCTTAATCTTTCTTACAATGAAATCTTTGTATATTTTTCTTATCATAACTTGCTTACTCCTTTTGAAAGCAAGTTGGCGAGAATAGTCTGATAAGCCTCACATGGTGTCCAGCACCCGGGACAGGAACCTTCCTTTATCAACTGACGTATTGAGCTTTTGTTGGCAGTTTTCCAGATTTTTGCGAGATCATACTCGTTTTCTCTCAATGAACCTATAGGTAAGGCAAAGATTGAACATGGATATACATTCCCTGCAGGATCAACAAAACAGGAAGCCGCACCTGCCTGGCAGGTCAATGGGACTGTTCCGCTCTGTTGATATGTTCGAGCCAGTTTTTGATAGCGATATTCCAGGATTGAAACAGGATCGAATCGCTTGCGTTTCCTGGATCCAATGATTAGATCCATAACTTTTCGAGTTGCATTGGGCTCAGGAATGCCATTGAAATTGCTGTTTGCATAATAATGCCCGGAGATGTGAGCAATATTTACATGAATTTCATCATTAGTGAGCTTTCCCAACTCATTACGAGCAGTTATGACTGTCTCTTCAAATGAATAAAGATTGCTATCCTGAAGAGTATAACCAAGATAGACCGAAAATCTCCCGGAATTTAATTTTCTAAGCTGCTGAAAAGTTGCTACTGCGCGTTCCCACGAGCCTGGAAGCCCGCGAATCCTGTCATGAAGCTCTCTCGGCCCATCTAGACTGACACTCACCATAATACGCGGAATGGCAGTATGCTCAAGAATTTCATGTATCATTGCTACAATCTTATCCGTCTGATAACCATTAGTTGGAAAATTTAACAAGTATAGTCCCGGACTGTTTCTGTCGATAGCTTTCACAATGTCAGCAAAATCGTCACGCATAAACAGTTCACCGCCGGTCAGATGTACCCATGAAAATCGCCTGTAACGGCTGAATATCTGATCAATTTCTCCAAGTGTAAGCTCTTCAACAACCGGTTTTTGCCAAATATTGCACATGATGCATTTCGATTGGCAACGGTTGGTTAGTGAAAAAGAAAGACGATATGGATAGGACAGCTCAGTAAGGTTGCTGCGAACGACATTATATGCGAGTTTCACAATACGGCGCATTAACCCCGTCCCCTTTGCAGCTTTATTCTAACAAAAGCGAATGTTAGCAGAAAAAGAAAAATTCCCGATGCAACTGAACCATAGAAAAACTTCTTATCGGAATATTTCAAAATAACCTTGTGCTCGCCTTCCGGAACAAGCACTGAAAGCTGATTATCCTTTGTTTCGGAAGTCAATAATGACTTTCCATCCAGCTGAGCAGAGAAATATGGATGTTGCAGTACGTTTATTATAATGTTACCGCCTGTTTTACTCAAACAATCAATTTCTATTGAATTTGTTTTGAAAATATATTTAACATCGCCGGTATCTTTAGGATCATGCAGCCAATAAACAAAAGGTTTTGCCGATTGATCCATCAACACATTTCTATGCTGATCACTGTAAAACAACTTAAATACATCTTCATTGCCTAAAGGTATTGCCTTATTTAGCACATACCACTTGACACCCCATTTCCTGAAATGCTCAAGCGTCTCTGCCGGCACCGTAAAAGGCTCATTGGCCGGTAGATTAAAAACAGGATTTTTATTAATTCCAAGCGCTGCTGCCTGTGCCTTTTCTGACACCATGGCGTCATAACCACCAAAATGAAAAACTCCAAACAATGTGGCATAATCATAAGCAAGTAGTGGTGCAGAAAAACCTTGAATAATTTTTTCCGCATCATAAACGTCATCCAGGCTGGCACTTACAATTCTTCCATCAAATATTTTTTCCCTTAAAGGCTCATCAAATGGGACGGCATCAAGATGCCTTGAAAACATATTTTGTGGCTGTACCGTATGGATTATTAAAAAATTCGACACATGAAAAATCAGTATTACCAGGACTATGATGGCAACGGCATTACGGCTTAACTCTTTTACACGCTTTATTTTTTTATAAAAAATATCGAACCCGAAACTGGAAATCACGACAAGATAAAAACTGGTGAAAAACGCCACCTTGAAGGGAAACCTCAATCTGTTATAAAATGGTACATGATAAAGAATCTTTGTTACGATTATGTCACCGGCCCAAAGCAGCGCCAGAGCAGCCAATATAAAAAAGACAACAACCTCTCTCCGATTATCTCTGTTTTTTAAGCCGAATACTGATAGGAAAACAAAAAATAATGTCAGGTATCCTATATGGGAGATGAAATGCAGCTCAAACTGTGTAGTAATTTCAACAGTCCTAAATGGCGCAATTAAACCGTTAAACCAATATTTGAGGTTATAACTGAAGGCTGCATATTCATCCCATGAAAGTATTTTTCTTCGACTCGCAGACACACTGGCCTGGTCTAGTGTTTGTAGAATCAGGGGCAAAGTAATAATAAACACTGCAACGTAATTTAAAAAAAATGATGCCATCAGTTTTATGAATGATTGGTTTGTGGGTGTGACGGTCTGAACATCTGCTGTAAGTCTCGAAGTACTGATGTTTAATTTATTGGCAACAAATAGCATTATTATTGTAAACAGCTCGAATGTCGCTGTATAAATAAATAGTTGTGGATATCCAAGTAACATGTCAAAAACTTTAAGCAGAGCCAGAATCAGGAAGCTTTTGAGTTCAAACCGGTGAATCTGTCTTATCGAAAAAAGTAGTATCCATGGCAAGTATGCTGCATATCCCAATGTTTGAATCCAGGAATTTCCTACTGTTATAACGAACCCGCAAAAGGCCCAGGCAACAGCTCCGAAAAAACAGCTTGCATCCTCCAACTTAAAATCCCGCATAAGATAAAAAAAGCCAAGTGCGGCAACTATGATATGAAAAACTGCAATAAACTCCATCGCCCCAAAGTAATTACCCAATAAGAGCTTACTAAGGCAAAGCGAAATATAATTTATTGGATATAAAGTGGCATATTGAATAGTTACAGGAGTACCAAGATACTGGTGAAAATTGTAAAGCGGAAATTCACCGCCAAGCAAAGCTCTCAGGTTGTGAACGTAAAACGGCAGGTAAAGAGCCCTGTTGTCATCCTGAAGAAAATAATATGGATTCCTGAGTTCAATTACAGCAAGCATAATAAGAGTCAACAAGCATAGTATTGCCGGATATCTGTAATTTGAAATAGTTTTCATCAGTTTTTCCATCGCCGATCTGTCGTCTTTTTTTTACTTCAACTCATCAATAACGGCAGTTTATAACCTCGGGGCCACAAATAACACTGATTTATCAGTGACTTAAACAAAATTTTTAAATGAATCGGCAAAAACTGTTTTTATTTAACAACTGAGACTCTGTGGTGAACTGCTTTTTATATGGTCAAAACGTTTAATTCAAAACTGTTTTATTGCAAGACTCATTCTCACTTCAAGACCCGCCATCCAAGCTCTCCGGTATCTTCCCCGGCAAGAATAAAATCGTCATCCGCTTCTTTTTTCATTCCTAAAGCCCTTAATGCAAGACCTCTGTGGTAATAATAATTTGGCTGAGGATTCAATCTGATAGCTGCATTAAACTCCTGAACTGCTTCTTCATAACGTCCCAGTCTGTTAAGAGCCGCTCCACGCATGGCGTGTGCATTATATATCCCTGGAAATCCAATATCGCGAGCGATTTTGATTGCTTTCAGTAAATCATCAGCAGCCTCCAGATTCCTTCCCTTTTCCAGATAATGAAATCCCCTTAACTGATATGCCCTGCCAACAGGTTGAATTAAAATCTGCCTCGTCCAAAGTGTCTCCGAATTTTGCCAAGTACCAATAAGACGATATGTTATAATTGCGTAAAAAATTAGCAATAAGATAGAAAAAACAATAACCAGAAACCGCATCTGCGGAAGAGAAGGTCGTTTATATTTTTCAAATATCCAATTGACAATACCAGCAGCAGCTATGCTCGGTGCAACAGAAGAAAGATAGATGAAATGAGGTGCATAGGCCTCTGAACTGCTTTGAAAAAAACTAAGGACTGGAGTAAGCGGCAGTAGAAACAGTACAAAGGTAGCGGTAAACCACGGGAACTTAGTGCGGATAAAAAGAAGTACTGAAAAAAACAGTACGATAATAGCGGTGTGTATGTAATAGGAAACAGGAAAATATTGCGGCAGAAGATAGAGATGTGTAATCCCAACCGGATACAGGATCATGCTCCAGTATTCAAATAACGCATTGCCTGCCGTCAGTACCCTCCTGAAAAATGGAAAAACCTCATAACTGATAAGGCCTACATCACTGGACGCACCGTGTATAGTAAGCAGACTTACTGCTGCAGAGATCATTAAAAATGGAATTTTTTCTATAAGGACAACGACTGTTTTCCCATTTTTCAACCGGTTGAGGGGGAACCAGTCAATCACCAGCAGCATTGCCGGAATCACTACACTTACCGGCTTCGCCATCAGCGACAAGACAAAAGACGCTACGCAAAGAAGGTAGGGCTTAAACGCCCGCATCCTGCTCCCCAAAGAGTCTGCTTCATAGGTATAGCGAAGATAAAAGTATATTGAACTCAGCGCAAAAACTCCGTTCAGCACATCCTTTCGCTCTGATGCCCAGGCGACAGATTCGACCCTTAAAGGATGAAGGCTCCATACAAGCCCGGCAAACAATAATATTAGCGGATAGAGAATACCTTCTCCCTTTTCCATTACGCCCATCCCACGGAAAACTCTGTCAGCAATAGCTACAACAAGAGCCGTATTGGCCACATGAAGCATTATGTTTGTTAGATGATATCCACGAGGATCAAGTCCCCATATATAGTAATCTGCGGCAAAAGAGAACCATGTCAACGGCATCCATGCCCCCATATATAAGGTTTGGAACGCCTCGCGCATGAATTCCATGTCCAGTATCTTTATCGCCCGATTATCGACGATGTACTGATAATCATCGTAATTTACAAATTCACAGCCCACAGCACGCAGATAGACGAGCAGACTTAACAGGGCTGCCAAACTCGCGCTAAAAATTACCGGACTATTTTTGATATTCAAGAGTCTTGCTCCAATACCATGCCAACGGGCCGACTTCATCCCCTGCCCTTTTGAAATCATCCTCCGCTTCTACTGCTCTGCCGATCTCTTTCAAGGCAATACCACGCAAACGATAATAGACCGGATGCGGCAGCATTCCAATTGCAACGGTGAAATCTTTCACTGCGTTTTCATTATTTCCGGCCAATCGCTCTGCCTCACCCCTGAATGCATACAGGTTGTAGATATATGGCAGCCATACGGCGACAGGGTTCTTTATCGCCTGGCTAAAATCTTGAACGGCTAAATCATATTTTTTCATTTGAACAAATAAACAGCCCCGCTCCTTCAGAGCAATAGCAGATGGCTCAACCTCAACAACCCTGTTCCAGAATGTCTCAGAATTATTCCAGACAGGAATAAGTTTCTGTGTCAATCCAATATAAACAATAATCAACACAGCAATAAAAACAGATAATGCGAACCGCAATAATATTCTACTTTTCAGAGTTCTCCTGTATAGGACAAGAGACAGATATGCAAATGCAATACAAGGTGCGACTGAAGGAAGATATGTAAATCTTGCAGCGAATGATTGATCACCGTTTTGAAAAAAAGCCAGCACTGGTAAGAGAGGTAATACAAAGCAGAGTAAAACTAATATGCGCGCGCCATTTTTCCGACCGGTATAGATGCAGATAACTGTAAGAAAAATAACAATAACTGTCTTTATTTTATAGGTAAATGGAATTGGATCAGGAATCAGGTGTAATGGCACAATTCCAACAGGGTAGAGCAGTAATCGGCAATATTCAAAAATAGCATTCCCGGAAACTACAAATCTTTGGCTGAAAGGAAAATTTTCGTTCGTAATGAGAAAACTGGCTTCTCCAATAAAAAATATCGTCGCAACAGTCATAACTGCTGATACCAGGAAGAACGGAACCTTTTCAATCAGAACTGATCTGAAATTACTGCCATGGAATCGTTCCAAAATAAACCAGTCCAATGCCAGAAACACTACCGGAATAACAACAGTCACAGATTTAGCCATAAGTGACAAACAGAATAATCCAAACGCAAGAAAATACTGAAATAACCATTGTTTTGATATATCCGACTTATTTGATTGCGCATAACGCAGATAACAAAGCATTGACCCTAGAGCAAATAAACCGTTTAAAACATCCTTACGCTCTGTAACCCAGACGACTGATTCTACTCTAAGTGGATGAATACCCCAGAGCAAACCGGCGATCAAAAGCGAAAAGCCATAATGCAGATTGTTATTCTCCGCTTCACAGCGTTCTGTCCCATCAATCTTTTCAGGGATAATTTCACTTATCTTAAATATTTCGTCAGCAACTAAAACCATCAGAGCGGTATTCAAGGCATGCAGCACAATATTTGTCAGATGATAACCATAAGGATTCAAACCCCAGAAATGATAATCAATTGCCAGGGAGAGCCAGGTCAGCGGCATCCACCAATTAACATAAGTACTCGTGAACATGGAAAAAACAGAGCCCAAACTGAGGCTTCTGATGGCAGGATTGTCTTGAACGTAAAGCGGATCGTCAAGAATTATAAAACCGCAGGAAAGCGCTTTCAGATAAACCAACAGTGAAATTATGCCCGCAAATACAGCGATTTTTATCGAAAGACTATTGCCACTCTTCACTGACACTCCTTTCACAGATTTTTTAGCAACCCTCGACCTTTGGCAGTGGATTTATCCTGAGAACACTCACTTCATCACTGCTGGATTAATTTTTCTATCTGATTAAGTTTATCGGAAATATCAACTGAGGCATCAAGCCTATCAGCCTCCCTCGCTTTATTTATATAGTTTTCTGCCTCTCGCTTATTTCCTGCCCGCAGATATAATTCTGCAGTAAAACTGAGCATTTGCACCTCATTATTTGCACTACTCAATAAAAGCTGCATTACATCAATCGCCTCCGCAAGCTTTTCTGAATTGGCGTAAGTCCAGGCAAGATTCATAAGAATCTTCTTGTTAATTGGGTGTGTTGCCAAATATTGTTTATAAAGCTCAACAGCGATTTGTGGTTTATTCAATATCCTGTAAATCTCACCAAGCGAGAGGTATGCCTGTACGTTATCCCTCGGATTAACATCAATAGCTCTGACTAAAAATGGAATTGCCTGATCAAACTGCGAATTTTCATAATAATCATTCCCCAAGGCATAGTTCGGCCTGTATTTGTTAGGGCTTTTTTCAACCGTGTCGCTATATATAGAAATCGTATTATTGTAAACATGATTGCGTCTTACAGTAAGAACTCCAAATACCGTAACAATACAAATAAGAGAAATCGCAGCGGATCTTCGACTGTTAAGACAATGATGCAAATAGGCTACACTACCGATACAAAAAGCGATAGATGGAAGGTATGTATGATGCTCAAACATCAAATCAGTTAAAGGGACAATAGAAGAAGATGGCGAGATTGAGAGGATAAACCAGAAAATAGAGAAACCTGCTAAATCTGTACAAATATTTCTTTCCTTACTCCGTAACAGCTGTACACCTGTTGCCAATATACAAACCCATATCATAATTGAAATGATGATTTCAGGATTAAGCAAAGTCCTGTAAAGTGGATAGTCTGGATCCATATTCTGATTATACGGCAATACTAACAGTCTGATATATGAGAGAACAACACGCAACTGTGTTACAGCGTACTCATATCTGGTGTAGGCGCTGCCTATTATTGCGGCAGTGTCAATATTATTTTCCTTAACCTTTTCGGTAATAAACAGCAGTCGAAGAGGAATCAGGCTCATACATATCAGGTGAGGAGTCAACTGAAGAAGAGTTCTACGCCACGGCCTGCGCATAAGAACGACATCGAAGCAAAAAAGTGTGACGGGTGCTGTAATGGCAATTTCCTTACTAAACAATCCCAGAATAAGTGCGACAATGGACAAAATATAGTAAGCCCAACTCCTTAAAAGTAAGTTTTCAGAAATATTTGATATTAAATATGACCATATTGTAACCAGATAGAAAAAAGTGCCAAGCAATGAAAAACGTTGAATAACTGCCGTAACAGAGTCTGTCTGAAGGGGATGGACCAGAAAGATGAGCGCGGTAAAAAATGGAATGCTTATTTTAACAAATTCAGAGACATTATTTCTCTCCCGAATGGTTAATTTTAGAATTTCGTACAAGATGATCGCATTTGAAATATGTATCACAATATTAAATATTCTATAACTCCAGGGGGCTTGGCCGCTAATAAGATAATTAAGGCGAAATGTTAAATAAGCCACCGGTCTCAGGACAAAACTGAAAACCATGTCAAGATATTCAAGGCGGTATAAATACTTGGCCATGAACTTGTTTGTATCCAGTAAATGAGCAAAAGCACCGGGAGTATTAAGAAGGACATTGTCTACTAGATACAAACTATCAAAAACGAAGGGGTAGCTCAAAGTGAAGCCGTACAGCAAGATGCCAATAATTATTGTTACTGACCAACTTATTGACCGACAGGAAATTGTATGTATAAGCTTGTTAAACATCAAATAATCCTTCAAATAAAGCGGGCTAAAACAAATCAATACACCGATAACCTATGATAGCGTCTCATGCTAAAGCCTTGAAATTGACTCCCCCACCCTACCCTATGGACTGAGATTCTTAAATACTGTTTCAGACAGAAAGTATCTCCACGGATGTATGCCCAAAAATTTCGAATCTATTAGTCTTCAGTTTTACGTCACAGGGATTACAGTAACCATAATTGGAGCAATCTCTGAATCCCGGATCAATAGTAAAATCATTGTCAAGAATATGGCCGACTGCAGCCCTGCCTTCATATAGATCAGCATGACAGCGGAACACATCTCCCCCGGGTCCAATAATCAATTCAGTCGTTCGGCATTTAACTGTTTTATGGTTTTCTCGGTTACATGCATCAGGATAGGAAAGAACGCCATGCATTATCCCATCGTGCTCACCCAGTAACTCTTTAGTACGAAAATCAATTCCCAGGCCAGTACAATAATCGTGCGCCTGATTTATTTCGTTTTTCCAGTCCGGGTGCAAGACACCCCATATGCCGATACTGTAACCAGCGTTTTGAAGTTTTAAAACATTTTCTGCCAATAACTTAATATCCATAACTTCAGGATGGTAGCTAACCCGTATCGAGGCGTACGGAGAGATTCGCTTTAACCGTTCGGGCAATGTTTCTGCAATAAAATTGTCCGTATTAAGCGCAAGGTTTGTAAGAATATCAATAT
>CAJBRY010000550.1 GCA_903958085.1 uncultured Geobacteraceae bacterium | reverse complement strand
TGGAGATAGATCCCAGGATGCAAGATCTTTATTCGCAGAAGCTTCCAGAATCGGAGAGTTCTTGACCATGCTCAGATAGCTTTTATAAGTTTGGCCTGTTTGCATCTTCAAACCCCACTGATCCAGCTTGTAGTCATAGACGGCGGATAAGGTATCGCTTGCATTGACCAACCCCGCAATACCCTTTATAATTTTTTCCGCCATGTTCAAGGTCATGATAGAAACACCCTTGGTCAGGGTTGTTCCGTTATGGGGCGTGGCAAGGGTTGTCACGCTTTTCACCCATGGGTGGTTACCTTTGAAAATCTCTGCCAACTCCAAACCAGTGGCGGCCTTTTCCTCGTCGCTTCCAAATTCCAGTAGATGAACCAAAAGTCTCGCCGTCTGTCCTCCTTGGCTGTGGGCGATGATATTGATCTTGTTTTTCTTACCCCACTGGGGCAGTAGAGGTTTCTCGTAACAGCGGCCGAATCTTTCATGTCCATACTTCTTAGCATGAGCAAACCCGTAATCCACACAACCTCCTTTTAGTTGATAATAGGCTTCAATCGCACGATCCCAGTTGGAGCTGACTGGACCAACAGCGACAGATACAGTCTCATATCCCGCCTTATTCAGTATCTCTTCGTAATCCCGCCCAATGCCTCCCCAGTACTTCACTTCAAACATTTCGGATCGACCCCAACCAAGAAATCCATGAATCAAAACTATTGTATCGCTTGAGTCCGCGTAAACAGGAGTAACCCAAAATAGGATGGCCAAGAAAACTGAAATCACTTTTGGTGCCGGTTTATTGCCTATGATCCAGATTTTGCTGTCAAGAAGTTTTTTACGCATTATTTTCCTTTCCAAAAACCGAGTGCCAAGGAGTTTATCTTTTATTAGAATATGTGTTGTCCGCTGATCTGCACTCGACATTTGTACCACAAGTTGAGTTAGAGTTCATACGCATTTTCTACGCGACACAAACCAATACCAACCCGCCGACTTTTTTTCTCGAACCCCAGGGGCATCCACTTTTCCTATGAGCGCTATCTGATGAATCAAATCCGCTCCGAATTCGGGTTCGACAAAGTCCCGATCAAACTGATCTTCCGCAAAAAACGATAACGGCAGCCGTCACGTCGACTGCGGGGAAATGACATGAGACCTTTGAAAAACGCCTCATTTGTCATTACAACCATTGCAAGTGACAGATGAAGCAGCTAAATAATGAACGATTTCTCATATGAACGGATTTCGCCATGTACCTTCAACGCTGTCATTGGCGCCGCACCCCACATTTTGTGGTCAAGATTCCCTTGACATACAAATCCGAAATTCTTATAGTTCAACCATGAATAAGCAATGTCTTATCAAACAAATCAAATCAAAAGACGGATCATCAACAAATTGTATTAGCCTTGCAGGTTATCGGGGAGAGGATAGATAACGATGCCAACCATTTCAATGTTTTATGGGATCATCATTCGGATGTATTTTGCGCCTGGCGAACACCAGCCACCGCATTTTCATGTATACTACAACGAATTTAAGGCCTCTGTGGATATTCACTCCTGTGAGGTAATTGATGGCAATCTACCCATCAGGCAAACAAAACTGGCACTTGCGTGGGCTGAGTTGCATCAAGAAGATCTATTGGCAGATTGGACGCTGGTGATGAATGGAGAAGAACCCTTCAAGATTCAACCTCTCCAGTAAGGAGTGAGACCATGTATCCTGCAGTGAAAGAAGTTATTCCCGGCGACAACTATATCCTTTCCGTAGTTTTCGATAATGGCGAGAATGGTCGTCTCGACATGAAGCCAATTCTTGATTTCGGCATATTTCAGCGAATTAAGGACTATGAAGCGTTCAGACGGGTACGGGTTGC
>CAJBRY010000549.1 GCA_903958085.1 uncultured Geobacteraceae bacterium | reverse complement strand
TCATACACAAAGACAGCATTCAAGATCAACCTGAGCGGCGACCTTGCTGGAAAAGCCATCATGGTTGCTGATTTCACTCTGATTCTACCTGCTAATGTAACACCAGACATGGTCAGTAATTCTCCTGTTGATGCAACGGGCGTCGTTACAATGTCCGCTGCTTTTGCCGGTATTACTCCATACGCCACCTATATTCCAGCAACCGATACCAATCCAGGCAAATTACAACTTTTATTGACAAGCAGTGCAGAAGCCGGTGTAACAACCATCGGCAATGGCGAGGTTGCAACAGTTACTCTGCAACAGTTGAATAACGGCGCGGTTCCTGTTGCTGCCAAAGATTTTACTGATAAGATAAGCGTTATTGTAAAAGACCTGAGTGCCGCTACTATTGAGGGATTAACGCCATCTGTTGCTGATATGCCTTTGTAATAATTTTGGTTTCACGGAATTGAATGAAAAAGCCGCTCACCTTTGATTGAGGTTGAGCGGCTTTTTTGTATTAAAGCGCTTGCAGTTTAGAGTGCGTAAAAGATCAAGCGGCATCCTTCCGAATCAGCTCAATAATGTTTCGATAGAGCTCTTCACCGTCTTTGCCGGTGACCTTAACTTTATCAACTACCGCTACAGGTTGTTCCCGGCAGGTTCCACACTGCTTGACACATTTTTTTACCTTTATGTCCAGGTCTGAAAAGTTCTCTTCCAACTGCCTGATAACTTTTCCCTTCCCTTTATTGTGTTCACAGAAACGAACCTTGGTTGTCATCAGTTACACCGCCAGAGGTGAGCCGACAGGCGGAACAAAAATGCGCTGTGCCATTTCACCGTCAATCATCAAAATGCCCTGTCCGTTGTCTCCGACCAGTTTCAGTTTTGCAATCAAATCACGGTCGTTGTTTTCCTCTTCAATCTGCTCGGTTACGAACCACTGCAGAAATATCTGCGTGGCATGGTCTTTTTCCTGAACGGCCTGTTCACTTAGATTGTTCATGCAGGAGGTAATGAGCTGCTCATGGGTAAGAGTTTTCTGCATGATCTCCAGCAGTGATTTATATTTGTTAGGTACAGCTTTGCTGGCCGGGATAGAAACAACAACCCCCTGATCAGTAAGATAGGTGTAGAATTTCATGAAGTGGATCATCTCTTCGCGATATTGAACAAAGAACCAGTTTGCAGCGCCCTTCAGCCCCATCTCGTTGCAACAGGATGACATTACAAGATACATGTTGGCAGAGAAAAGCTCCAGATTCATGTGGGCATTAAGCGATTCGGCCATTTTTTTGCTGATCATGTTTGAATACCTCCAAGGTTATTTTAAACTACTATAGATCATATCAGGACTTTTTCAATCCTGAATCTGTATCAAGAGTATTTTTTGAATATTATTGAAGTGCAAATATATCGATAACTGTTTATTGAATCAGGCGGATAGTGTATAAACAGTGTAGTTGTAGCAATATATTATTGATTTAATATCCTGGAGGATAAGCAATGAGCTGTAACGAAAACCTGCTTGAAAAAATGCATTTGTTGATGGACTTTTCCGCTATTATCAATTCAACGCTGGACACCAGTCAAGTTCGTGAACGTGCTATTAAGGCGGCAACTCAGCTTTTAGAGGCGGATGCGGGGAGTTTGTTGCTGATTGATCCTGATACTGACGAATTGTTTTTTGAAGTTGCTACGGGTGAAAAAGGGGGGAAGTTGAAAGAAATACGACTTCACTCAGGTGAGGGAATTGCCGGATGGGTTGTTAAGAATGATGAAGCGGTTATTGTCAATGACGTACAGAATGATTCGAGGTTTTTCAAGGCGGCTGATCTTGCCAGCAGTTATGAAACCTCCTCTATGATTGCGGTGCCTGTAAGAGCCGGAAAGCGGATGGTCGGAGTGCTGCAGGCGGTAAACAAGTTTTCTGGTTCCTTTACCGCTGAAGATTTGAATGTGCTTGCCTCACTGGCCTATCAGGTTGGTCCGGCAATAGAAAATGCAAGAATGTATGAATCGATGAAGGAAACGTTTTATGGCGTCAGCATGGCGTTGGCTGAGGCACTTGAGAAGAGGGACTATTATACAGGTGGGCACACAAATCGCGTAAGTGCTTACTGCATGTCTATCGGAATTCGTCTGAAACTTGGTGAAAAGGAGATGGAGTCTCTATGGCTTGCATCAATTCTACACGATGTCGGAAAAATAGGGGTTGAGGATTCTGTCTTGCAGAAACCGGGAGCGCTTGACAAGGAAGAATTTTTGATTATGAGTCGCCATTCGGAGTATGGTTCTGAAATTCTCAGCCACATTAAGAGCCATAGAACTCTTATCCCTGGAGTTAGAGGTCACCACGAAAAATTTAATGGTAACGGTTACCCGGATGGTATGAAAGGGAACGATATTCCGCTTGTAGCCAGGATTATCGCAGTGGCAGATGCTTTTGATGCGATGACGTCAGATCGGCCTTATCGGAAAGCGCTCTCTCACCGTCAGGCTTATGAAGAACTGGAACGGTGCAAGGGAACTCAATTTGACCCTGATATAGTTGATGCTTTTCTGACTTCGAACAGGCATTCATAAATGCAATTTTAAGTTGTTTTGTTACGGCGTGACAGGAGGATCGCAGCAGTTG
>CAJBRY010000548.1 GCA_903958085.1 uncultured Geobacteraceae bacterium | reverse complement strand
CAGTTTTCAACGCTGTTTTCCCTGATTCCCTGGCCATTTTTCCACGCTGTTTGACATGCTAAAGAACAATTACACTGAGAAATCATTAATAAAGAAAGCTCTAATACTCGCTGTTATGTTCAAGAAATTGAGACTTATGTAGCAATAGATCGTTTACCCTTCAAAAATACAGAAATAGCCAGAACTAGCTCGGAAATAAATGTAACTTATTAACAATAACTCAGAAATTAAAGCACAGAGACATACAAGCATCATCCAATAACAAATAGAAATCTCAAGAAGTAAATAATGCCTTACGATGATAACTTCAATCTTTAGGTTACTTCATAACATCTAAGTAGAGTAAATAAATGGAAGTCTTAATTACCTTAGATCACTTGAAAGCTATCACTGGGTATGATCGACCAGGTGATATAGAGCGTTGCATGAAAAAGAATGGCATCAAATTCTTATATGGGCAGGGCGGGACAATATTCACAACAATTGATGCTATTAACGCCGCCATGGGATTAAAGAATCAAGATTTCAAAGCGACCCCAGAGGTAATCGATTTCATCGATTAAATAATATGCCTAAAGGCCCACCAAGATCAGCCGCTATTCCAGCTCACATAGACGCCAAAAAACTACCTACCGGCTCATGGTTTAATAAATCAGGCGCAGGGAAATGGATGTTAAAAATAAAAAATCCTGAAAATGGATTATGGCGTTCGAAACGACTGTGCGGGCCTAAGGCAACTTTATCTGAAATATGGCAGGCTTACGAATCTCTGAATAATCCATTAGTTACGACGTTCGCAACACTAAGTCATGACTTACAGCAAACACCTATATGGCGTAAGTTGGCACCTTCAACACAACGTGATTATTTAGATTGTCACCTACAGATTTGTAATAAAAAAATTTCAAAGATAAACACACTTGGCGACTTACCATTATCAAAATGGACCATTGGCTTAGTTCGAAAATACCGGGATTCAAGGGGAGAGTCATCGGAAAGCCGTGCCAATAAAGAACTTGCGTATATAAAACGGGTTTTTTCATGGGGCTATGAATACGAAAAAATTAAATTTAACCCCACACTTGGCGTAAAAAAACTAACGATCAAACCTAGGCAGCATTATGCAGAAGATCGTGATTATGAACTTATGCTTGAGATAGCTCGACAATCTAATTATTGGTATGTTTGGCCAGCCATGGAAATTGCTTATTTATGCAGAATGCGATTATCAGAAGTTTTAGATCTCACTGATGCCAACGAACTTCCAGAAGGTCTTCTAATCAAAAGACGTAAAGGCAGCAGAGATAATATTACTGAATGGAATATACGACTTCGAACTGCTTGGGATTACGCCATACTCAAAAGAAACAAGTTATTGGAGGAGCGTAAACAACCTCACCCAATTAAACCCGAAGATCGTCACGTCATTATTAGTGAACGCACGGGCGATAAAATTATGGTCAATAGTCTGAAAACTGCCATCGGCAGAATCACAGTCGCGACCAAAAAAGCAGCCATAGAAAAAGAAATTAATTGGGTGCCCTTCACTTTTCATGACTTGAAACGAAAGGGTGTTTCTGATACATCAGGCAATAAACAGGATGCTAGTGGACATAGATCGGCATCGATGATGAACGTTTATGATGTACGAATGAAAACGGTAAAACCGTCAAATGAATAGTTATTTGTCACCACCTTTGTCACCAGTAGGGTAAAAATGGCGGAACAAAATGACCTAACTTATTGATAATAATGGGGTGAACGACGGGGCTCGAACCCGCGACAACCGGAATCACAATCCGGGACTCTACCAACTG
>CAJBRY010000547.1 GCA_903958085.1 uncultured Geobacteraceae bacterium | reverse complement strand
GAGAACGCCCTTGTAGTGCTTTGGCACTGTGTCAGTCTGTTCCCGTTTATTGAGCCCATAGATGAAACGATCATGCTGACGGCCATGCTTTCGGCGGTGAGAAAATCGTTATGCGACTTCTTGACAAAGGCAACCTTCAGACTGATTTGACCAAACTGGGTTATGAGCCGGATGCTTTAGCTCATTTTATGCATGAAATACATAAGCCATTTGGCATGGTTCTGGTTACCGGTCCAACCGGTAGCGGAAAAACAGTTTCCCTTTACTCAGCAATTTCTGAATTGAATAAAGTTTCAGAAAACATATCAACGGCCGAAGATCCTGTTGAATTCAACTTTGCAGGGATCAATCAAGTTCAGATGCATGAGGATATAGGTCTAAATTTTTCCGCAGCTTTGCGTTCTTTTTTGCGCCAGGATCCGGACATAATAATGATCGGTGAAATCCGCGATTTTGAAACCGCTGAAATTGCAATAAAGGCTGCTTTGACCGGTCACATGGTGCTTTCTACTCTGCATACCAACGATGCTCCTGCCACCATAAATCGTCTGCTTAACATGGGTATTGAGCCTTTTTTGGTTGCTTCTGCTGTAAATTTAATAACGGCTCAACGTTTGGCGCGTCGTGTCTGTGGTGAGTGTAAACAACCTGAAGAAATACCTGTTCAAGCATTGATTGATGCCGGGGTGTCTCCTGACGAGGCTTCTTCTTTTGTCTGTATGCGTGGCAAAGGATGTCCGGTTTGCAATAATACGGGGTATAAAGGGCGTGTCGGCTTCTATCAGGTTATGCCTATGAAGGAAGAGATAAAAGAGTTGATTCTAAACGGAGCCAACACTGCTGAAATTAAGCGTGAATCCATGCGAATAGGCATAAAAACAATGCGTCAGTCCGGCTTGACGAAACTGAAAGAGGGGGTAACCTCTTTTGAAGAAGTGTTGCGGATTACGGTGTCTGACGACTAATCAAGGGGTCTTGCCATGCTCAACCTTCATCAGTTGCTAAAAATTCTAGTTGAAACGAATGGTTCAGATCTTCACATAACCACCAATTCCCCTCCACAAATGCGCGTTGACGGTCACTTGACTGCAATGGACTTTCCCCCGATGAACCAAGTAGAAACAAAGCAACTTTGTTATAGTGTTCTTACAGATTCACAGAAACACAAGTTTGAGGAAGAGAATGAACTTGATCTTTCATTTGGAGTAAAAGGCCTTTCGCGCTTCAGGGGGAATATGTTCATCCAGCGTGGTGCTGTCGCTGGTGTTTTCAGGGTAATTCCCTATAAGATTATGACGTTTGAGGAATTAAATTTGCCGCCAATTGTTCCAGAGTTAGCTTCTCGCCCAAGGGGTCTCATTCTTGTTACTGGACCGACTGGAAGCGGCAAATCCACTACACTCGCTTCGATAGTTGACTACATAAATATTAACCGAAGAGAACACATCGTAACTATCGAAGATCCAATTGAATACCTTCACCCTCACAAAGGTTGTCTTGTGAATCAGCGAGAAGTTGGCGCTGATACAAAAGGATTTAAAAACGCCCTTAAATATGTACTTCGACAAGACCCTGACGTTGTGCTTGTAGGCGAACTTCGTGATCTTGAAACTATTGAAGCCGCCCTTACATTGGCTGAAACTGGGCATCTCTGCCTTGCGACACTTCATACCAACTCTTGTGCTCAGACCATAAATCGAATAGTTGATGTTTTTCCTCCATATCAACAGACGCAGATCAGGGCGCAACTTTCATTTGTGCTTGAGGGCGTCATGTCTCAAATATTGATTCCTAAAATGGGAACAAAAGGGCGAGTTCTGGCTCTTGAAATCATGGTGCCTAATGCTGCAATAAGGAATCTGATTCGTGAAGACAAAGTGCATCAGATATATTCTCAAATGCAGATAGGTCAGGAAAAATTCGGTATGCAGACCATGAATCAGTCACTTTTTACATCCTTCCAGAAACGGTTAATTTCTCTTGAGGAGGCTCTTGGACGTTCCCAAGATCCTGAAGAACTGAAAAAAATGATAAGTAATCCTTCACCAGCAGCACAACGTAGTCAGTTGATGCGCTGAAATAATCAAGGAGAACCCTAATGCCAAAATTTAATTGGGAAGCCCGTACAAGAACGGGGGGGACGCAGAAAGGTGTCATTGAGGCCGCTACGGTTGACGTCGTTGAGGCACAATTAAAAAAATACGGCTTCAGTAATATCGTAATAAAGGCTGAATCAAAAGGTTTGGGGTTTAAATTACCCAAATTCGGCGGTGGAAGCATAAACGAAAAAGATCTTGTAATTTTCACTCGTCAGTTTTCAACAATGATAGACTCAGGATTGCCGCTTGTTCAATGCCTTGAAATTCTGGCAAGTCAGCAGGAAAACAAAACTTTTAAGGATATTTTGTATAAGGTTAAAGATAGTGTTGAAAGCGGTTCTACCTTTGCTGATGCACTTGGTAAACACCCTAAAGCTTTTGATCAACTGTTTGTTAACCTGGTAGCGGCCGGCGAAATTGGTGGTATTCTTGACACAATTTTAACCCGACTTGCCGCTTACATTGAAAAGTCTATGAAACTTAAGAAGCAGATTAAAGGTGCAATGGTCTACCCAATAACAATCATGTCAATTGCTGTTGTAGTTATCGGAGTTATTCTTGTATTCGTTATCCCGACGTTTGCTAAAATGTTTGCTGATTTTGGTGGCGAGTTACCAGGTCCGACGAAGATAGTAATCGCACTTAGTAACTTTTTATCGAAATACATTATTGTTATAATTGGTGGTTTTTATGCGATTATTTGGGGCATAAAAAAATATTATGCAACGCCTGTAGGTAAAAAGTTGATTGACAGGTATGCGCTCAAGGCTCCAATTGCTGGGCCTCTGATCAGAAAAGTTGCCGTAGCAAAATTCACAAGGACATTAGGTACAATGGTAAGTTCAGGTGTACCTATAATGGATGGTTTAGAAATTGTTGCCAAAACAGCTGGCAATAAAATAGTTGAGGAGGCTATCTATTCAGTTCGTCAAGCAATTTCTGAAGGCAAGACTATGGCCGAACCACTTGCAGCCTGTGGAGTTTTTCCACCGATGGTCGTTCAGATGATTGCTGTAGGTGAGGCTACCGGGGCTATGGATGCCATGCTGAATAAAATTGCTGATTTCTATGATGATGAAGTTGATGATGCCGTCGGTGCCATGACTTCCATGATGGAACCTTTGCTGATGGTTTTTTTGGGAACAACTGTAGGTGGACTTGTTGTGGCTATGTATCTGCCAATCTTTAAGCTCGCCGGGGCTGTTGGTGGCTGATAAAGTTGGATCAGAACTCAGATTACGTCTTTTCATTTATGCCAGGATTATTGTTTCATTTTTGTTTTTTGCCACAACCTACCTATTAAATTTTCAGGACTCATTTGTTGAATTCGAACGCTATCAATCTGGTGTAATCAGATTGATGGCGTTTTCTTTTTTATTTTCCAT
>CAJBRY010000546.1 GCA_903958085.1 uncultured Geobacteraceae bacterium | reverse complement strand
GGTGCTACAATGGAATTATCAGACGTTATTACTTCACGCAGGAGCATTCGCAAATTCAGACAAGAGGATATTTCAGCTGATATTATCCGTCTGCTTCTTGATGCTGCAAGGCTTGCACCTTCAGGTTCAAATCTTCAACCTGCTCGTTTCGTTGTCGCTCAATCATCTACATCCAAAGAGACACTAAGCCGATATACTCCCTATAAGTTTATTGCCAAGGCATCTGTTATTTTTGTATGCTGCGCCGACCTGACAGCCATGACAACAAGAGATAATCGTGTTGGAGAATTACTAAATGAAGGCGTCTTTGAAGGCGTGGACATAGACATGAATGATCCGGCTGCCACTAGCCCTGTTATGGACGATGCAGCGGTCAAGGCTTATCTTTCCATGAATGTGGCTATTGCTATAGAGCACATCGTTCTTAAAGCTGTTGATCTTGGTCTGGGCAGTTGCTGGTTAGGAAGGTTTGATCGCGATAAGTTAAAGGAGTATCTATCTCTGGATGAAAGTATCTACCCTGTGGTTCTTCTGCCTGTGGGACATCCTGATCAATCACCAAAGCAAAGACCTCGCTTTGCTTTGGATAAATTGGTGCTGAAAGCAATCTGATCAAAAAACTCGAAAGGGCTTAAGATATCTTATCCTATGGATACTACCGAAACCATTAACCTGAAGCACCGGCCACTTCTTGTAGAACGCTTCCGACAGATGAATTTAAACATATCAGACTACGCCTTCGCCAATATCTATCTGTTCCGAAATACCTACCGGTTTGAGATATTAATGCAAGATTGCGGCACGTTTATTTCGGCATACAACCGCCAAGATCAGAATTACATCATGCCGCTGGATAGCCCACAGTCCTGCTCTCCGGACACACTCAGGCACTTATTGAATGACAGCAATTATTTCTTTCCGATCCCCGAAGAATGGTTATCTTTTTTTCCAAAAGATAAATTTTGCATATCATTCGAGGACGGCGAATCGGATTATATTTACCTGACAGAGAACATGGCGTCATTCGCCGGAAAACAATATACACGTCATCGCAATCATCTGCATCAGTTCTTCAGGTCATACCGCCCATCCGATCGACCTCTTGGCGCGGCCAATTCTCAAGATGCTATAACCATCCTGCAGCAGTGGCAGGATGAATCTGTTGTGGTTGCAAGTAAAACCGATTTTGCGGTATGCGGGGAAGCTTTACACAACTTCTCAGGGCTTGCACTGTGGGGCACAATATATTACATTGAAAATAAACCGGCTGGCTTCATTATAGGTGAGGCGCTGAATAAGGATACGTTCTGTCTACACTTTGCCAAGTCCTCCAATAACTATCACGGTATTTATGAATTTATGTTCAACGACACCGCAATAAAATTGCAGTCGCAGTATAAATATCTGAATTTGGAAGAGGATATGGGCAATAAAAATTTACGGCGGACGAAAAGCTCTTATGGCCCGGAATGCATCTTAAAAAAATATCGTGTCAGTCTCATAACTGGAGTTCAATGAGTAACCTGCTTATCATCACAGATTTATGGGCAGGAGATCAGAGCGTCTTCGAGTTTGCAATGATACTTTGCCTTGTTAGGACGTCTGGTCGTTTTTGCTTATTTGACGGAAGAACATCGAGTGCTGCTGACCCAAAACACGTATAAGTGAGGTGAAACAATTCTATGAAAAATGCCTATCGCATCAACCATAGGGTTGAACCAG
>CAJBRY010000545.1 GCA_903958085.1 uncultured Geobacteraceae bacterium | reverse complement strand
GGCAAAAGTACTTTGTTGTCGGTATTGGGGGGCATGAATCATCCGACTTCCGGTGATGTCGAGATGGCTGGTATCAAGCTCTATCAGCTTCCGGGAGAACAACTGGCTGACTTCCGTGCTCAGAATCTGGGCTTTGTCTTTCAATCATTCAATCTGATTTCCTATCTGAACGCCATCGAAAACGTCATGCTGCCGTTGGCAATCGTAAAGATGAGTACTGCGGCACAAAAGAACGCAGCACGGCAGGCTCTTGAACGGGTCGGTCTCGGTGGCAAACTCGAGCGCCTTCCTAATCAGCTTTCCGGCGGTGAACAGGAGCGGGTAGCCATTGCCAGAGCCATTGTCAACAGCCCGCATATTCTCCTTGCCGACGAGCCGACCGGTAATCTTGATTCAAAAACCAGCGATGATGTGATGGCGCTCTTCCGGGAGCTGAATAATGCCGGTCAGACGGTTGTAATGGTAACGCACAACCCTGAGAATGGCGCTTACGCAGACCGAACGATCAACCTTAAAGATGGGCTTGTAATGTGAAGAATCAGGTATGATTTGTGCGTTATCGGTATTAGTATGTTGCGGTGAGTTTGATCTTTCTGTCCCCCAGGATTCCGCCATCATCCCCAAAGGCTATACCTGCTTAATGGGCTTCGACAGTAATGCTGCTTTCATATTAATCTCTTAGTTTTGACTTTGAATCCCAAAAAGAGTTATATGTTTCTTCAAGATTGCGTTTTTATCTCTGTTTCTCTTACGAAGATGTTCTTCGTCGGTGTTCGGAGTAACGGTTATTCATATTGTTTGAGGTATTATAGCGATGATATTCATTTCAAAAACTCATGATTATTAGACGCGCTGCTGCTAAAGGCGCTAACTCCTTATCTGCCAACCCACGTCAGGCTGCCTTCGAGACTCTTATCCGGATAAAAAAAGAGGGAGGTTTCGCTGATCGTTTGATTGACAATGAACTTTCCACCGGTGCTTTGATTGGTCCGGATCGCGGCCTTTACGCTGAGCTGGTATTCGGTGTGTTACGACGGCAGGGAAACCTGGACTACATTCTCCAGCAATTGCTCGAAAAGCCGATGATCGAACTTGACCCACAGGCACTTGTTATACTTCGCATCGGCTTATATCAGATAACCTGCCTTGATCGTATCCCTGAATCGGCCGCCGTTAACGAATCAGTCAATCTGGCAAAAAATATTACGCCAGGCACCAGCGGACTAATCAACGCGGTGTTAAGAAACTTTCTACGACGGCGTGATTTAATAACTTTTCCAGATCTAGCAGAAACTCCTGCGACTGCTATAGCAGCGCTCCACTCCCAACCTGAGTGGCTTGCAGAACAGTGGATCGAGCAACTTGGAATCGCTGATGCTAAACAACTGGCAGAGGTGTCTTCAGAACAACCATCCTTGATCCTCAGAGTTAACACACTTCGTTCCAGTCGTGAAAATTTGCTGCCAGAATACGAAAAAGCAGGGATCAAAGCGACGCCATGCCGTTTTTCACCTGATGGCATTGCTCTTGCGAATCGCCACACCATAAACTCTTTGCCTGGATATGAATCCGGCTTGTTTGCTGTTCAGGATGAAGCGTCCCAACTCGCTGGACACCTCTTAGGAGCCATGCCTGGTGAGCGTATTTGGGATGCATGTTGTGCACCGGGAGGCAAAACCTGTCATATTGCACAACAGATGGATGATCGTGGTGAAATAATTGCCACAGACATTTCCCGCTCAAAATTAACATTTGTCCAGGACAGCCTTCGAAGACTCGGCATCAATTGCGTTTCAACGGCAGTTGCTGACCTGCATCAACCCGATACTTTTCCTGATGGTTTATTTGACCGCATTCTGCTGGATGCCCCATGTTCTGGCCTGGGTGTCATACGACGCAATCCGGAGGCCAAGTGGCGCCTGTTTTCCGGAGACATTACACGCCTTGCCGCAGTTCAGAAAACACTGCTGAAAAATGCAGCCGTCAAGCTGAAACCGGGTGGGATACTGCTATACTCAACCTGTTCAACTTCAGAAGCTGAAAATGAACAGGTGGTTGAGGATTTTCTTTTGCACCATACCGAGTTCGTGTTAGAAGACCTGAACGACCTGTTTCCTGCATGGAAAGAGCTGTTTGAATTTTATGGAATGTTCAGAGTATGGCCACACAGGCATGGCATGGACGGATTCTTTGCAGCAAGAATCAGGCGAATAAAATGATTTTGGAGTTCATAATATGAAAAAAATCGCCCCCTCAATTCTTTCAGCTGACTTTTCACGTCTTGGTGATGAGATTAAAGCCGTTGAGGCTGCAGGTGCTGATTACATACACATCGACGTCATGGATGGTCATTTCGTACCAAACATAACTATTGGCCCTCTGATCGTTGAAGCCGTTCGCAAGGTAACTTCATTGACGCTTGACGTACATCTTATGATTGAAAACCCTGATCTTTATATCCCTGACTTTGCCGCAGCAGGTGCAGACATAATTGTCGTGCATGCTGAAGCCACCAATCATCTCCATCGCAGCATACAACTGATAAAATCTTTAGGAAAGAAAGCCGGGGTTTCACTTAATCCATCTACACCTTTGAATCTTTTGGATTACGTTATCGAAGACCTTGATCTAGTTCTGCTTATGACCGTCAACCCTGGATTTGGTGGACAAAGTTTTATTGAAGCCTGCCTCCCAAAGATTCATTCATTGCGGAAAATGTTGGATCAACGTGGATCAGAAGCTGAACTTGAAGTTGATGGCGGAGTAAAACCGGCCAATATCGCCAGAATATCTCACGCAGGTGCGGATGTTTTTGTTGCCGGCAGTGCTGTATTCGGGGCAACTGATTATTGTGCAATCATAGCAGAAATGAAATCATTAGCACAGGAACCGCAGCTGTAGTTATTATTTGAAATTCCGTAATATAGCCCTTTTATTATTTGAATTTTCAAGTGCATTACGCTAAACTCCACTCCCTATGTCCACAAGCGTGTTGATCATAGATGATTCTGTTACCGTCAGGGAGCAAATCATCAGGACTCTTGAAACTTTCAACCTCTTTACCCGCTATTATGAGGCAGAAGATGGTCTTGAAGGATTCAAAAAGTTGCTCTCCTCTCCAGTTGACATCATACTCTGTGATCTTGAGATGCCTCGCATAGATGGTTTTAAATTTTTGAGCATGCTTAAATCACGACCCGACCTTCAGGATCTTCCTGTTCTAATCCTTACCGGTATGAATGACAGAGAACGTAAGATCAAAGGTCTTGAACAGGGAGCCAGCGATTACATCACAAAACCTTTTGATCCTGAGGAACTGGTTGCCAGAGTCAAAGTACACCTTAAAATCAAAAAACTGCAGGATGAACTGAAGCGCTCCAATGAACTGCTGCTGGAACTTTCAAATACTGATCATCTGACTGGACTCTTCAACAGGCGCTACCTGATGGAAGCGCTTGACAAAGAAGTTCAACGAAATACACGTAAGGGTGGTAATCTTTCTTTAATCATGCTTGACATTGACCTTTTCAAGCAGGTCAATGACAATTTCGGCCATCTTCAGGGAGATATAGTTCTTAAAAAAGTTGCTGTGCAACTGCAAAAAGAACTACGCAGTTACGACTGTGCTGCACGATACGGTGGGGAAGAATTTGTCGCTATCCTGCCGGATTCGTCACTAAAGGAAGCTGTTTTTGTAGCCGACCGGATTCGCATGTCAGTTCAAAATACTCTGTTCAATGAGCCACTTGCAAAGCTAAACCTTACTGTAAGCCTTGGTGTTTCTTCATTTTCTCCTGAACATACTTCAACTGTTGACAGGTTTATTAAAGAGGCTGACGATGCTTTATATAGAGCTAAGGCTAAAGGCAGGAACAGGGTTGAGTTCCATTCGCCAGAGGGCGTGAACATTTCTGACGGCAATAGCTAGGATAAAAAGTAAACCATCGCTTGAACAATAAGCCGAAATGAAGCCACCTCGCCAATCTTGTTGGCGGATTTTATACTTGATCGCCATCTGTCTTCTACCCTGACAAGGTATTAAATACAGGTGGCGGTTGCATATTCGCAATATAGGATAAAAATGAATAAACATAGAATAATTTTTATAATCTCTGCACTACTCTTCTGCTTTAGTCTGCCAGTTTTTGCTGCTCCGTTTGCAAAGATTGATGCACCTCCCCTCACGGAACGTTGGTTTGGAATTTATGTAAACGGCGAACGTGTCGGATTTTACAGGCAAAAAATTGACAAATTTGATGACGGTTATAGAATGGAGGGAAATGGCAATATCAGAATGAAAGTTATGAGCTTTTCAAAAGAAGCTTCCATGCGTGAAACTTATGTTGTTTCGAAAAACCTCGCGCTCCGTTCATTTGATGTGGATCAGACAATTAATGGTTCGTACTCGCATGTCAGCGGGAAAGTAAGCGGCAGCGCTATCCATATAAAAAATAATGCAAACGGCAAAATATCAGATAAAATGATTAAGTTTAAAGGGGATGTCTATCCTGGCCCAGCTTTAAATTTGTATCCAATTATGCGACCAATCTCTGTAGGAGCCTCATACAAAATTCAGCTGTTTGATCCAGAAGAACTCAAAATCAAAGAAGTGCAGATCACTGTTGTTGGTGAGGATAAAAGTCCCGAAGGGCAACCGGCACTAAAGCTCCGCAACAATCTGTATCCATTTGTAAATAATGATGTTTGGGTCGATATTAATGGCAATACAATTGAGGAATCCGTTCGCGAAGGCCTTGTGACAACAAAAGAAGAATCTCCACAGGCAATTAGCTCGTTTATTAGCAATTTGGCTTTAGCCAAGAAAGACTTGATTTATGACTTCAGTCTGGTGAGATTACAAACACCAATAAAGGATCCTAAAAAGCTGAAGGGGCTGAAAGTCGAGATTAGCGAATGGAATGATGCACTGCCACTGTTGAATGAAGGGGGACAACAGGCTGAAAAGAAACAGACCGGTGTTGTTACTTTCACGACCGGCTCTCTTGCTCAAACTCCACAAAATGCAATTACACAAAAGCCGACCGATGATCATCTGAAACCGGCTGAAAAGATCGAAGTTGATGCCGCTGAAATACGGGATCAGGCACTAATATTATCAAAGGATAGTAAAAACCAGTTGGATGCGGCTAAATCTCTGGCTTCCTGGACAGCTGACTGGTTAAAAGACACCGTTGATGATGGCGGTAGCGCACTTGAAAGTTTCAAAACAAAGAGTGGTAATTGCCAAACACACGCACGTCTTTATACCGCTTTGGCACGTTCCGCCGGTATTCCTACACGTTTTGTTTCAGGCCTTGTCTATTTGGAAGGAAAGGGTTTTCTCTATCACAGTTGGGCAGAAAGCTTTTTAGAAAATCGTTGGGTTTCTGTTGACCCAACTTACAATCAGATTCCTGCAGATCCTACTCACATTAAACTGCTTGTAGGGCATCTTCCTGAAAACATTGAACCGATAATTGCCATTATCGGTCGCATTAAAATGATTGTTCTGGAAACCGCTTACCAGGAATAATTTCTGCCGATATATGATTACAAATCAAGGGATTCAAAAATTTGCCCTTGACCGTATGTAAAAGTACTGTAAAATCATTCAGGTTGTTTTTATCTTTGATGTTGAAAGTAATTATTTGTGTTGTGCACAAATCAATTGAGTTTGTTGTTTTAAGCTTTAAAATAAAATCCTGACCCGCTAATTTAATATTTAATGGAGGAGCCCCAAAATGCCGATGAAACCGGAAACACTCGCTGCAATCAATATGACCGAGGATGACCTGATAAAAGGATTGATAAAGGACGTTCAGGACGTTTTTGTAAATATGGTGGGAGTAGAGGATCTGATGCACCTGCCGATTCAAATTGACGTAACTACGCATTTCAAAGAGTGCCTAACTGCCATGGTTGGTCTGGCAGGGACCTATAACGGCTTGGTCAGTGTCCATCTTCCATGGCCTCTGGCGCTTTCTTTCACGTCATTGATGCTTGGAATGGAAGTCACTGAGATTGATGACGATGTAAATGACGCTATGGGCGAAATTGCCAACATGGTTGCCGGTTCATTCAAGCAGCATCTTTCAAAAGGTGGATCTGACATTCAACTCTCTACTCCATCCGTCGTAAACGGTTCAGATTATGTCGTCTCTTCAGGAACCAATCTTGAAAACATTACCCTCAAATTCGCCACCGATGAAGAGTGGTTCATGGTTTCACTTTCCATTGAAGAGTAAACATGCCATTGCAACTCAATCCAATACTGGTAGTCTCATATATTGATGAGACAAGAGATGCATTAGTTAAAACGCTCAACAGCAGCGAGGCACTTGCTGTAGCCTGCACAACCTTCTGTGAAGCTGAAAATCTGGCTCTGAAAGAGATGTTCAGCGGGCTATTGGTTGATCTCCCTTCCATTATTAAATCGAAGGGGGAGGAGAAGATTGTCGCTTATACTCTGGCAAATTTTTTCCCGACGTTGCGCGTTAGAACAATGGGCGGCATGATTGTGCCTATGGCTATGCCCGGAAGCGCTAAACAGGATAAAAATCTTGGTGATTTTTTAACCAATAGTTGTTCAGCATTTGTACCCAGGACTTTGCGTGCTTATAAGCGTCACCCCGTCTGCCTTTCCACACTTATTTCCCATAAAGATGTTGAATTAAAAGGATTTTCTCTGGACATTTCATGGGGTGGGATGTTCATCGTTGATTTGCAGCTTGAAAAATTCAGCGTTGGAGATCAGATAACAATATTTCTCCCGGAGTTTGGTTGTACAATTTCTGCGGAAATCCGGAACATTAAGCAGTGGGGGATCAGGCGCCAAGCGCCAGGAATCGGCCTCAGTTTCAATGAATTTGATGAAGATACCGAGAAAATAATTGCCAGCATCACCAGAACCAGCAAGGAATTTGATCGAGACCGATTATCTGCTTGACTTCAGTATACCCGTAAATTGCTGCTGATACCCGGTTACAAGCTCCTTTAATGCCTTTTTCATTCCACGTTTCCACGGCCCAACCGCTACCAGACGAATATTTTCAGGAGCAAAAAGCGCGAGAGCAGCATCCTTAAGATCGGCAGACGTAATTCGACGTGCTTCACTCTGGTCATCCTCAATACTTCTTACAACACCCATCAACTCTCCCCATCCGTATCTGCCACCCATTTCGTAAGCAGAGTCGAGACTGAACTCCAGATCAAAAATATAAGAATTGCGAATCCGTTCCAATTCATCCGTCGGAACGGGGGTGCCAGAGATACGCAGCAACTCTTCAAATGCTGCCTCCACTGCACGTATCAGAGTTTCAGCTGCTGTGGAGAGGTCAAAAGCCAAGCATCCGGTTTCGTCGTAAGCTCCAATAGCACCATCAACGGAATAAATGATTCCCAATTCCTCTCTAAGTCGCAAATGAAGCCTGGAACTTCCGCCGCCTGCAAGAATCCTTCGCAAAAATCGAAGAGCCATAAAGCGGGTGTCATCTCTGGCAAAGCCCAAGAAAGCTAGCTGAAGATTCATCTGGCTGTCTGAATCCTGCACGCAACTGATCTGCGGCGCAAATTGGCGGAAAGTAACCATGCTTGTCGGAGGTACTTTTACATCTTGCCATTTCCCAAAACAGTCCATCGCTGCGGAAAGTACGGCAGAATTATTTATTGGCCCAGAGACTACCAAAACGGCATTTGAGGGCGAATAAAAATTCTTCAGATGTTTTTTCAAATCACCCTGGTCGATTGCTGCAATACTCTCAAGCGTACCGATGGTCGGCATCCCAAGCGGATGGCGCGGCCAAAGGAGGCGGCTTACGATTGTGTCAGGATTAATTTCCTCACCATGTTCGTTCAGGTCTTCTCTAGCCTCCTCGGCGATAATCCTCTTTTCGATATCGATTCCAGTGAGAAGAGGCCGCATAAGCATCGACGCGAAAACTTCCATCCCTCTCTTGATGCTATCGGGATGTACGCGTGAATAATAATAAGTCGATTCAGCATCAGTAGCAGCGTTTGGTGCCCCGCCTATGGCCTCAAAAGCTGACTCTATTGCCAATGAAGATGGAAAATCAGCAGTGCCACGGAACAGGATATGCTCCAAAAAATGTGAAAGTCCTTCCCTGCCTGGAGGATCATTACGCCCGCCAACCTTCAGATATATTGCCAGTTCGGCGGAGTGCAGATGCGACATCTCAACGCATACAACCCTTAGGCCGTTCTCCAGGGTATTCATGAAAGTACGGATCATAAGGGTGCACTCAGGATAGGTTTTATTGGACATATATTCATCGGAGAATATTTGCAAATAGGAAGTTTGATCATTTTATTCATACCTCAAAGCGTCAATTGGGTTCAATCCAGCAGCCTTTTTTGCTGGATAAAAGCCAAAGAATATCCCAACAGCAGCAGAAAAGAAAAATGCAATCGTGATGGATTGGATTGAAATCATAGTCGGCCAGCCGAGCAATTTTGAAACAACCGTCGCCCCACCAGCCCCTAGAGCAATACCAATTAGCCCCCCAAGCATTGTAAGCATTACTGCTTCTGTCATAAACTGGAGCAGAATATCATTCTTTTTTGCTCCTATAGCCATCCTGATTCCTATCTCTCGGGTACGTTCGGTAACAGAAACCAGCATGATGTTCATGATGCCGATTCCGCCGACTATCAGGGATATTGAAGCTACAGCCCCAAGTAGCATGGACATGGCTTTTGATGACTGTTCAGCCACCGCCAGGATTTCTGAAAGATTACGGGTTGAAAAATCCGGCTCCTTGCTGTTGGTAATCCTGTGACGCTGGTTCAGAAGCGCCTTTATCTCGTCTTCAGCCTTGTTAATGGATTCCTCGCTTTTTGCCTTTACAATAATGGCACTAACAATTCCTGATCTTTGAGATCTCACCAGATTCCGTTGTGCTGTACGCAAAGGGACAAATACGGCGTCATCCTGATCCTGCCCCTGAGGCGATTGCCCTTTTCTGTCCAGAATGCCTATCACGGTAAACGGAATTTTTTTGATTCTAATTATGCTCCCAACCGGATCTGCAGAGCCGAAAAGATTTTCTGCAACTGTCTGCCCCAGCAAACAGACTTTGATAGCACCATCCTCATCCTGCTGGTTAATTGGACGTCCATTGACGACTGGCCACTCACGAATATCAAAGAGCTCTGGCGACCCGCCCATGATAACAGACGACCAGTTCAAATTGCCGTTGATTATCTGCCCTGCAGTTCTAACAGTTCCTGCGGCGTAAGCAACAGAGGGACAATCTGCCATGATAGCCTTGGCATCGTCACTCGAAAGAGTCTGAGCCCCACCGGTGCCGGTACGAAGTCCACCACTTGTTGTAGAACCGGGCATAACAAGAATAATATTGCTTCCGATACTGGCAATTTGTTGCGAGATGACGTAACTGGCGCCTGTGCCGACTGCCATCATGGCAATTACTGCGGCAATTCCGATAATGATGCCAAGCATGGTCAGGAAGGAACGCATTTTGTTGGTACGAAGAGCACGGAGGGCAATTTTTACCGTTTGCAGAAAGTTCATGTATTAAGCCGTCTTACCGGTATGGATTGTCTGAGTGTCCGAAATTATTCTGCCGTCTTTAAAGGTTATCTGCCGCCCGGCATAAGCAGCGACATCATGCTCATGGGTGACCATGATAATCGTAATCCCCTGCCTGTTAAGCGATGTAAAGAGTCCCATAATCTCTTCCGTAGTGGTGCTGTCAAGGTTGCCGGTTGGTTCGTCAGCCAGAATAACAGCTGGATCGTTAACCAACGCGCGAGCAATTGCTACCCTTTGCTGCTGGCCACCTGAAAGCTGACCAGAATGGTTATTTTCCTTACCGGAAAGTCCAACCTGCTCCATTGCCATCATGGCTTTTTTGCGACGATCTTTAGAGGCAAGGCCGGCATATACTAAAGGTAGTTCAACATTTTCAACTGCAGGTGTGCGAGCCAGGAGATTAAAACCCTGAAACACGAAGCCAAGCTTTTTATTGCGGATATCGGCCAACTGGTTAGTCGTCATTCCACCGACATCGATTCCGTCAAGAAGATAACGACCGGAAGTGGGGAGATCCAGACAGCCGAGGATATTCATGCTCGTTGACTTGCCACTGCCGGAAGCCCCCATTATGGCAACAAATTCACCGGAGGAAACATCGAAGGAGACACCTTTCAGCGCCTCAAACTGTTGATCCCCCATGGTGAAAACCCGGCGGATATCGGTCAGAGAAATAACGACACTCACTAAAATCTTGGCCCCATCGGTGAACTGCCGCTTGCTGCCTTTTTCTTTGAATCGGCACCAATCTGTTCAATAATGACCTCATCGCCCTCCTTTAATTCACTCTCGACCAGTTCAATGCTGTTGTTGTTTGCGATTCCACTTTTAATCTGAACAGCCACCGGCTTTCCCTCTTTCAGCAGATATACCTTCTGGCTCTTATCACGTCCCTTTCCCGGAGCACCTTTCCCGCCAGCTGTTGCCACGGTATTTGCCGTTTTTTGCCCGGAAGCTCCGTTGCCCTTTTCTTTTGCTTCATCAGCATTAGTCTTCGGCTTGAACCGCAGAGCGGCTGGAGGAAGTTTCAGAACATCATCCTTCTTGGCAACTTCAATAGATACGTTTGCGGTCATACCAGGCTTCAATTTCATATCGCTATTATCAACATTAACGACAACAACATATGTAACAACATTCTGTGTGATGATCGGTGCGCTGCGGATCTGAATCACTTTTCCCTTAAAGGTCTGCTCAGGGTAGGAATCGACTGTGAAGGTAGCTTTCTGCTCGAGCAAAATACGACTGATGTCAGCTTCATCAACACTGACTTCAATCTGCATTTTGGTAAGGTCCTGGGCAATAGTGAACAGTGTCGGCGTTGAGAATGATGCCGCTACAGTCTGGCCCACATCCACTGCACGGGATATAACCACACCATCTACCGGTGAACGAATAACTGAGTAACGCAGATTGGTTCTTGACTGCATCAGGGAGCCGCGAGTCTGTCCAAGCACCCCTTCAGCAGCTTTAACTGCGGCCTTTAAGGATTGTACCGTTGTCTCGGTTACGTCAAAATCTCCCTGAGAAATAATACCATCTGCCAGCATTTTTTTGTTACGTTTCAAGGTACGTTCAGCATCAGCAAGTGCAACTTTAGCCTTTTGCAAATTGGCCTCGGCACTTAAATAGTTTCCCTGAGATTGCTCGACCGAAGCATTGAACAAAGACGGATCTATTTCAGCGATTGCCTGCCCTTTATTTACTCGTGAATTAAAGTCAACGTAAATTTTCTGGATTGTTCCTGAAACTTGAGTGCCTACCTGAACAGTTGTAACAGCAGAAAGATTGCCGGTCGCGGCAACTGATGAGACTATCGAGCCCCGTTCAATTGGAGCAGTTTTGTACTTAATTTCCGGAGTTCGTTTGTAGTAAAAATATCCGGCAATGCCAGCGATTAAAATTATTACTGACATTATGACAACGTATTTTTTCATGCGGGAACTCTCAATAACTGATATTTGCTAGATTAAATTTGAGTGGGATTATAACATGATTAGTGCGGTCACGACAAAATAAAAGAAAAAAGGCCCCCCTATCCATAGACAGGGGGGCCTTTTTTCTGGTCGCCCGCAACTTTCCAGCAGCGGGCTAACTATGGCAACCCTCTTTGCAGTGGGAAACCGGACGAATTCTAAATCTTGCAGTCCACATTGGCAGGGTCTCCTTTCGTGTTTATTATTTAATTCCTAACAGGATACTTTTTATCTTAATACAATTATTAAACTTGTCAAGCAGCAAATTTTTATTTATTTGAATAGCATCAATGGATATTCTTAAAAACGCAACAAACCTATCCCAGACTAAATGAAGAAGCTTTTGACATAATTATCTTTGCGTGTTTCAATGTGCCATACAGTTTTACGACTGATTGCGCTGCAACACTAGACAGTGGCTATTCCTCACCGCCCGGAACTTTGAGAACCTGCCCGAACAGATTTTATACTGAAAGCGGAAACATGATCTTGTGATTTCAGCTGAAGATGTGCTATTTCAGATAGAATCAGAAACAAGGGAGCAATAACGGATATGACGTCACAGTTAAAAGCATTAGTTGTGGACGATGCAGAACTTAGTCGGATCATGCTTGCAAACAGTCTTAATGGTGTTTTCTCGTATGAAGAGGCTGAAAACGGACTGTTGGCGGTACAGAAATATCAGGATGCAGTAAAAAACGGAGTACCGTACGACATAGTTTTCATGGATATTATCATGCCCGAAATGGATGGAAAGGCAGCGCTGCAGAAAATCAGGGAATACGAAGAGCTTAATGGTCTGCCAAGAACTCCTATTTATATGGTCTCAGCAAGTGAAATGCTGGATGGCGTTGAAGGACTGCCGGAGGGTCTTTTGAGAAAGCCGGCATCCAGGCAGCTCTTGAACGAAATCTGCATGAAACATTTTCCTGGTAAAGTATCTTCAATATAATGCTGCAAGTAATTATTTACAGGTAATTCCTGCCCGTTTTGCCGTTTCAAGATAAATTTGCCGAGCCTCCATGCTGAACAGAGCAAAAATAATCCTTTCCAATTGCGGGTTCATTTCTACGGCTGGATTAACAGACGAAAGAGCGATAGCAGCCGCCTCATGCATAGGGTAGCCGTAAACTCCCGCACTTATGGCCGGAAATGCGATGCTTTTAATCCCATGCTGCTGTGCAACTTCGAAACAGCGATGATACGATGATTTCAATAACTCCGCTTCACCTTTGCCCCCGCCATGCCAAACAGGTCCTACAGTGTGTATAACGTGTCTGGCTGGTAGCTTGTATCCCTGAGTTATTTTGGCATCTCCTGTTTCGCACCCATGCAGAGTGGTGCACTCTTGCAACAGTAGAGGTCCGGCAGCGCGATGAATGGCACCGTCAACACCTCCACCACCCAAAAGAGTGTTGTTAGCAGCGTTAACAATAGCATCCACGGCCAAGGTGGTTATATCAGTCAGGACAATTTCAATCGATGCAGGCATAGTTCTCTCCGTTTGAACAATGAGTTGTTGCGCCGTTGCATAATATACAAGGGGGCAGCTGTCATACTGCGCATCTGTTTGGCAAGATTTTCTAGCCCTTAATCTGCCCCTGAATTCCTATGGTAATCTCCTTGTAATCAATCTGCTTGCCAGAAGCTGCAAGCGCTTGACGTGCAGCTACGGCAATACCACCGCAGCACGGAACCTCCATCTTCAATACCGTAATGCTTTTTATATCCGATTCACTGAACAGTTCAGTCAGCTTTTGAGTGTAAAAGTTGTTGTCGTCAAGCTTAGGGCAGCCCATGACTACCGCTTTTCCTTTGAGAAAGTCCTCGTGGTAACCGGCGTAGGACACTGGTACGCAATCTGCGGTTATCAACAGATCTGCACCCTGAAAATAGGTGGCTGTGGTTGAAACCAGATGCAGTTGCACCGGCCACTGAGCGAGCTGGCTCTGCCTACCTCCTGTCGGAGTAGAAGATGCTGCTTGAGGCGGGGTGAAACTCATGGTTCTTGAACCCGGACATCCGCCACTATTATGGAGAGTTGCTGGAGAAAGGGGTGAGGAATGCTGATGAAGCGTAGCAGCTTTTCCGATTGCTGCCAAATGTTTAGCTACTGCTGTTTCATCAAATTCATCTGCTTCACGCTCTATGATGTTGATTGCGTTGCGGGGGCATTCTCCAAGGCATGCGCCTAGTCCGTCACAGAGGTTGTCTGCCGACAGAACAGCTTTGCCGTTGATCATCTTGATGGCACCTTCTGCACAGGACGGAACACACAGGCCGCAGCCATTGCATTTTTCAGGATCGATAGTTACAATTTTCCTCAACATGATCTTTTCCCCTTTTAGTCAGTATTTTTGGTTATGCGGATTAAAAGAAATAGTGCCAGATATAATCGAGTCTTCCACGCAACATCAGTCTCAATCCGGCGAACGCCATTATTTCCTTTACTTTCTCACGATGTAGCTTGTCATAGCAGTGTACGCGGCAATGCTTGCAACTTGGTTTTTCATCTACAAGGGGGCAGTTAACTCTTTTCACTATGGCGTACTCCAGGAAACTTCGACACTCTGGACAAATCATCCGGCTACCAAGTCCGTCAGACAAAGTTACTGTCACGTGCTCGATTCCAGAATGTCTACCGTCACAATACACTTCAACAAATTTTCCAAGCAGCCTGATGTCTTTGTTTCTGTCTCTGGTTGCAGTGTCCATGTTTTGGATATTATCTCAACTTTGCGTATTCATACATGACGCAAGTCAATATTTATGAGTTATATGAAATATGTCCTTCCGGACGCTGCAAAAAATGATGAGTCTGATAGAAAGATACTTGCGTTAGAAGCCAGCCATAGATCACGTATAAATAAAGAGAGACTTTTGAAGGAAGGTTCTATCCTGCCGGTCACTGCATATTTTCACTGAAAACAGTCAGGCGATTTTTACCGGTCCGCTTACTGACGTACATCGCTTGATCTGCATTCGCCATAACTTTGCGTACGCTGTCACCATTATCAGGATAGTCCGCAATTCCTGCCGATAGAGTCGTCGTAATCATATGCCCTTCAAAATCAAATGGCGTTGATGCCATGCCGCTGACGATTCGTTCAACGGCACCGGCAACGTCCTCTTTGGCTGCTTCATTGAACATGATTACAAACTCGTCGCCGCCGTAGCGGGCGCAAATATCCGAGCTGCGAATATTTGCCGTGATCATCAAGGCAACTTGCTGAATCAGTTTTGTCCCTGCGAAGTGACCGTACTGGTCGTTGATTTTTTTCAGGTTATCAGCGTCAATCATGCATATTGTGAAGCGTCGGATATACCGTTTGGCAAGTTTTTCCTGAATATCAGCCAACAGAAAAAAGTTGCGCATATTATTGATGCCGGTTACATCGTCAGTCAGCGACAGACGTTCTACTTCACTGCGTGCAGTCTCACTTTCTCCTGCCAGCATTGCGCCAAGATGAGCAATCAGCATGAAGGGAAACAGTTCAATAAGGTGAGTTACATAAAAATTATTTTCGCGGAAGTCAGCGGCAGCAAGCAGGATATATGACATTATCGCGAGGGCAGCCATGAAGTAGGTAACCCGCCGTCCCTGCGTTAGGGCCGTTGCCATAAGAATAAGATAAATCAACGAAATGAAAGGACTTGTTATTCTGCCGGTGTACCAGCAGACAGCGACAATAAAAGCAAGAAAAACCATAAGATCGGCAAAAATTTTTATCGCACTGAATTTATGTGAAAGCACACCGTAACGGGCATTCAGATTATAGAAAAAAAGAATAAGAGAAAAACCTGCAACAAAAGCCATGCTGACGTTATCAGTCGGGGCAAGCTTCACATCGAGAGCAACCAGGGCTATCAGCAGCCAGGAAATATTCCCCATAATGCGGTCGTAACCCTTGTAACGCTGGAAAACGTTTTTTTGCCCTGAATCCAGATAATTGTCATCCATAAACCCTCCTCAACCAACGGCAGTCAAAGTAATAAGAGTTGTAACTATGTAGCGGGAAAGTTTGCCGAATGCTACCAGCAATGAAAACAGTCCGAAATTAATTTTCAGTATTCCAGCTACGAGACATAGAGGATCTCCTACTAGCGGTACCCACGAAAAAAGCAGAGAGTATACTCCGAAACGTCGGTAATACTTTCTGGCGTTCTCCTGCTGTTGAACAGTCACTCGCATGACCTTCTCAATAAGCCAGCTCCCTCCGCTTATTCCGATAATATACGTTGCAACAGCTCCCATATAATTTCCAATGGTAGCGGTAACAACGGAATAGATCGGATCATAACCTCCAGTCAGCATCATAACAAGCAACCATTCTGAGCCTAGAGGCAGCAGTGTTGAAGCAAGAAAACTCACGAAAAAGAGAGATACATACCCGGGCTGATTAAGCCAGTCGTGCAGCATGGCAATATTTGCCAGAAATTGGTTGTCAAAATGGCTCAAGCGTCTACAATATCCCCGTTGAATAATCTTTGATGCCGTGCTGACATTGTAACGATAATTTCAGTTTCGGCAAGGGGGAACCATGTTGAAGGGTAAACCGGCAAAAAAATATTCGCAGGCGGGACGACTGCATTCAATAATCCGGTTACTGGAAACCAGGCGTGGGCTTACGCTTGATGAGCTTGCGGAGGAGTGCAATGTTGATCGGCGTACTGTTCACCGCGATCTGAATGCAATTGAACAAGCGGGTTACACTCTTACAACTGAATGGTTTGAAGGAAAAAAACAGTACAGCTTTTTGAGCAAGTCCCGCAACATTCCGCCGATCACATTTACCCTTCCGCAGCTCATGTCTCTCTATATGCTCCGTTCGCTGGGAGCTCATCTGGCAGGCACGCCGTTTCAGGGGGAGATAGACGAGCTGTTCAGAAACATACATTCGGTGCTCCCTGAACGTCATGCTGCACATCTGGAGAGAATAGCGCGGGTTTCTCTGCCTCTGCTTCACGGAGCACGTGATTACTCAGTTTCTGCGCCATTCATTGCTGATCTTCAGAAGGCACTGCTACAGCAGTATCGAGTTCGCCTTAAATATGCAAAAAAGAGCAAAGGTGACGTTGATGAGTATGAAGTTGATCCATATACGCTGATTTTCCACAAAGGGGGGATATATGTTTTGGGGAATGCTCACAATCGTTCAGACATGCGCCTTTTTGCACTGGAGCGTATCCGTGGAATTGAGCTAACGCGTCAAAGATTCGATATACCGGACAATTACCTGCCTGAAGCTCATTTTAACAACGCTTTTGGTTTGGTAAAAGACATCCCCATGAAGGTAGTGATTCGTTTTTCTGCAGAAATATCTCATTCGATAAGGGAACGGATCTGGATGTCTGATCAGAAGGTCACCATACTTCCGGCAGGCGGGGTTATCCTGAAATTTGAGGCTGCCGGACTTATGGAACTGGTTTCATGGGTAATATCATATGGAAAGCATGCAGAGGCGCTTGAGCCTCCAGAGCTGCGTAAAGAGATAAAACGACAGGTCAAAGAAATGCGTGAACTATATAGAACTAAGGAAAAAGAGAGTGTTAAGGAAAACAGAAAATGCAAGCGGGCTTAGCGTCAGCCAGACTACCGCAAAGCTCAATTACCTATATTGCAAAAGGATTGGTATTTAGTTTGCGGCCAATACAGACAGATACCATTTGACAAAAGAGGACGAAATATGGCACCAAACCGGCTATCACCAACAGGGGAGAATCACAAATGAATATTTGTCCATGCGGAAGCGAAAAAGACTACTCAGAATGTTGTGAACAGATTATTTCAGGTGTTCAGTCAGCCAAAACCGCCGAGCAGCTTATGCGCGCCAGGTATTCTGCTTACGTCTTAGCGGAAATGAACTTTATCTTTGAAAGTACCCATCCAGACCATCGCGAGGGGTATGATCATGCTGGAACCAAAGAGTGGGCTGAAACGGCCGATTGGCATGGGCTTGAAGTAATTGATACGAACAAGGGAGGAGAGGGAGACTCCGTTGGAGAGGTCGAATTTATTGCCCGGTTTACTGAAAAAGGGAACAAGCGTGAACACCATGAGGCTGGACAATTCAAAAGGAAAGACGGGCACTGGTACTTTACTGATGGAAATATGGTTCGTCCCAAACCTTTGGTTGTAACCAAAATTGGTAGAAATGATCCGTGTACCTGTGGAAGCGGTTTGAAATACAAGAAGTGCTGCGGGAAGTAGACAGTCGCTTATGCTCCATTTGTGAAAGAAAAATCTGAAGCCTTCCTGTCGTCTCAGGAAGGCTTCAAAATTGCTGCTTTAGAATAGCATAGAACTCTTATTGTTTGCTTGCATTGTCAAAGGCCTACTCTCCGGCAACCCCAATTGACCAATGGTAGTTTACTTCTGCCACTCGGAAGTCACGTTCCGCCCTTGCCAGATTACTCTTTGCCTGGAGCAGGTTCAGCTGTGCATCGTCAACCTCAAGCCTGATCTTGACGCCGAATTCATACCCTTTTTCTGCCATTTCCACCAACCTTTCAGCCTGCTTAACGGTGCCGGAGAGCGCTTTTTTTATTTCCGCCGCTTCATTGTATGAATATTCAGCCTGACGAACCTCAAGCGCTATTGCGTCCAGCAGCTTGGCTTCTTCAATCTGCTTCGTACGAAGGTCGCTTTTTGCCTGGGCAACTCTGCCACTCGTCTTCAGGCCGTCAAAAAACGGGAATGAGAGATAAGCACCGACATTCCACGCCGCACCGTTGGCATCCCTGGCTGGTGAAGGGTCATCCAGGTTTGCCCAATGCCATCCGGCAGAGCCTCTAAGATCAAGACGCGGCTTGTTGTCTGCGTTTGCTATTGTTACCAGTTCGTCATATATGCCGATGCGGAGGCGTAAATCAGACAACTCGGGGCGTCGCTTTCGGGCTGTCTGTATTGCCTCTTCATAACTCGTTGGCAGGGTGCGATTGGAGGCTGTTTCTTTAGAATCCGCAATATCAACATCATCTTTTCCCATTGCAAGCAAAAAGCGTAATCTTTCCCGCGCAATGCGTACGCTGTTTTCGGAACGGATGACTTCCGGTTGGGTATTTTCAGCTGCTACTTCTGCAGCCAGCACGTCGTAATCAGTGGCAACACCCGCACCGAATTTACGTTTTGCTTCATCCAGATGGCGTAGTTTTTGTGATCTGTTTTCCAGTGCAAGACGTGACAGTTCGCGCGCCAGTTGAATGTCGTGATATGCTGCAACAACATCACGATAAGTTGCCTGACGATACAACCTTAACTGTTCATCGGCGGTTTTCAGTCCAACTTTCGCAGCACGGATCGCGGCATTCAGTTTGCCCCAGGTAAAGAGCGGCTGTGAAACCGACAAATCAGCTGACTTGCCAAACTGGCGTTGAACAGTAGTGCCGAAAATTTTCTGGGATTCATCTTTCGAGAGCGCCACAGAACCGTTAAGGGATAATTGAGGCAGTGCAGCAGCGCGCTCTTCGACGTATTTACCTTGAACATAGTTTGCGTACTCACGTGCCTTCTCTACATCACGGTTCTTATCCATAGCTATAGATACAGCCTGAGCAAGAGTCACCACTTTTGTCTCGGCAGCACAAACTGCCGGCATTAGAACAACAAGGGCCAGTAACACTAATTTCATTACAGCAGATCTCCTTTCAAATTATGTTACACCTTCGCCAACCTCGTACCGAGTTGATCAACCAGATTTCCTCGGCTTTTTTCAGGTCTTCCGGATACATAATCCGCTCTGAAATTGTTCCCTGTTCAAACAACTCCTCTCGCAATACTCCCGGCAGCAGACCGCAAGTGAGTGGAGGTGTGACGAGCTTCCCATCGATTTTGAGAACCAGATTATGGAAGCTCCCCTCGGTCAACTGCCCATGTTCGTTCAGGAGAAGAACCTCCTCGCAACCAGGGTGGTTCGATCTGGCAATATCATAAATTTCCCTGCGGGTAGTTTTGTGATAGCAATAAATATTGCTTGAATCCGTTCTGATCTTACTGACTCCCGCTGAAATAGCGGTATCGCTTGCATTTAGCGGTTCGGATGAAATCTCATAGGAACCGTCTGCCGCAAGCAGCAGTCTAACCTTGCAAAGACCGGAAGAATTTGCAGCGGTGTCTGCCAAAGTTAGTCGTATTTTGTTCTCGTCACATGAAAAACCGAAATATCTCGCAGACTCGGAAAGTCTGACGATATGCCGTTCCAAGTGTGCAAATTCCCCCTTCTCAAGACGAAAAGACTCAATAAGCTGAAAATCAGGCAACTTTTGATTTATGAACGCACCCTTTGAAATGGATTCATCGTATTCCTGTTCGGCGATCGAATCCCAGGTAATACCGCTTCCAACCCCCATATTTAATGTGCTGTTCATTTTGTCAAACAGCATCGTGCGGATTGCGACTGAAAAAACCGCCTCTCCACCTGGAGCAACATAGCCTATTGCTCCGCAGTAGACTCCGCGTGGTGCACCCTCCAACTCGGTAATAATTTCCATACTCCGTTTTTTGGGCGCTCCGGTCACAGAACCGCAAGGGAAGAGTGCCTTGAAAATATCTCTTATCCCTTTGCCGGCAATAAGTCTAGCCGAGATGGTAGAAGTCATCTGATGTACAGTGGGGTACGTTTCAACCTCAAACAACTTATCAACGAAAACCGAACCCGTTTCAGCCACAATCCCAAGATCGTTGCGCAGCAGGTCAACAATCATCAGATTTTCTGCCCTCTCTTTTGGGCTGTTCAGCAACTTTTCAACCATGGCAAGATCTTCAGCTGACCACCTGCCGCGCTTTGCGGTTCCTTTCATAGGACGGGTAGTGATTATGCCATTCCTGACAGAGAAAAAGAGCTCCGGCGAGGCAGAAAGAACCGTAAAACGGCCGGTGTCAATATATGCAGAGAAGGAGGCCTGCTGAGCTTTTGCGATCTGGTGATACAGTCCAAGCGGATTGCCGCTGAAAGTCCCTTTTAATGGAAAAGTACAGTTGACCTGATAACAATCACCGTTTGCAATATACTCAAGGATACTGCGAACATCGTCAGCATAATCGTCAATCTTTTTGACCGGCTTAAGAGTAGTTTCCGCTGTAGAGAGGGTATGATCCTTCTCGTTATCAACATGGTATCTTTTCCTGAAAAGTGCGAACCACGCGAGTGGCAATCCTTCAACAGGCTGGACAGCGGGCAAATCCTGATTCAGTGCCTTTGCCGCTTCATAAGAAACATAACCGACCGCATACAGGCCGTTCCCGGTCTCCTCCTCCACCTCTTTAAGAACATTACTCACTTCGCTGCTTACGCCAGCAGCAACAGTCCTGACATAGTCATCAAAACGCCATGAAGAGGCAAAGTTCCCTTTGCTGAATGAATCAAGAAAGATTGTCGGTGAGTCAGGCATTATCCCCTTTCCATTTTCGCTTTAACCAGTTCCCCATATCATCCATCAATGTGTACATAACCGGCACGACAAGCAGTGTCAATAATGTGGAGGTAAGAAGTCCGCCGACTACGGCACGCGCCATTGGAGCGCGCCCTTCTGCACCGGCGCCAAGAGCAAAAAACAATGGCATCATGCCGAAAATCATTGCCAGTGTAGTCATGATAATAGGCCGCAATCTGGTGCGTCCCGCAAGAATGACCGCTTCACGCCTGATCATGCCGTCCCGCCGCTGAAGCACCTTGGCATAATCAACAAGAAGAATAGCGTTCTTTGTCACAAGACCCATCAGCATGATAAGGCCGATCAGTGACATGATATTGACAGTATCCCCGGTCAGTTTGAGCATACCCGCCATTCCGACAATCGAAAGCGGCAGTGAGAGCATAATCGCCAGTGGCTCAAAGAATGATTCAAACTGAGCCGCAAGAATCAAATAAACAAAAAGTACCGCCAACAGCAGAGATTCGCCCATATAACCAAAGGATTCGGCCATGTCCTCCGCCTCTCCCGAAAGGTTAATGGAATATCCTGGAGGCATATTTATCTTTTTGGATGCCTCTTCAACGTACTTGGCTGCGGTGCCAACCGGCAGTCGGTCAAGATTGGCACTAACGGTAACCTGACGGGCAAGGTCGCGACGATTTATCTCAGTAGGCGAAGCAGCTACCACTGTACTCGTCAGGCTTGAAATAGGGATGAGTTTGATGCCACCACTGCCGTCCGGCACAGAGACTTTAAGATCTAGAACCTGAGCAGCATTTTGCCGTAGACTTGCCGGCAGACGGACGCGCAGATTGACCGCGTCTCCATCCTCATCCTCGAAAGTTGAAATGGCCTCTCCTCCGATCAAACGGCCGATTGCGCCAACAATATCGTTAGTTGTAACTCCGGCACTCAAAGCCTTATCCCGATCAACACGGATACGATATTCAGGAATGTCGTTTTCAAGTGTCATCGAAATATCAACAATGCCCCTCACTTTGTAAAGTTCATCTTTCAGTTTCACGCCCAGCTGCTTGAGTACCGTCAGGTCATCACCCTTGAGGTTTACATTAAGCGGTTTTTGTGCGCCGCCTATCTGGCCGACCTCCTCTATCGAGAAGGTTATCCCGGCAATTTTCTGCAGCTGCTCACGTATTTCACGCTGCAGGAGAAACTGGTTCTTGGTTCGCTCTTTTCTTTCTTTAAGTTTTACGTAGAGCAGGCCGTCTCGAACCGTGCCGCTATCTCCAGCGCCAATAGTTGCATAGGTATGGTCAACTTCCGGTGCCGCTTTAACTACGGCCAGAACGGCATTCATTCGGTTTTCAGTTTCAGTCACCGATGCATCCGGAGCTGTTTTGAAAGAGACCTGAAATTCCCCCTTGTCCTCTGGCGCCATAAACGATGATTCCAGAGTGCCAAAAATCATGATGCCGGCAACAAATGATGCAAAGGCAAGTGCCATGACACTCTTTCGATGATCCAGAGCCCAGGCAATTGCGCTACGATACCTGTCAGCAGTTTTATCAAACCACAAATTGAACATTTCCAGATATCTCGCGATTCCTTTCCGCTTGCCCTGTAAATGAATCGAGGGGTCATGCCAGCGGGAGGAAAGCATCGGATCCAGAGTGAATGAAACAAATAGCGAAACAAGTACGGCAAAGGCGACGCTGATACCGAACTGGAAGAAGAAGCGCCCTACGCTCCCCTTCATGAAAGCAACCGGTATAAATACGGCAATGATCGACATTGAAGTAGAAAAAACGGCCAGTCCGATTTCAGAAGTGCCAAAGCGGGAGGCTTCCATGTGGTCCTTGCCCATTTCCAGATGACGGACAATATTTTCACGGACGACAATTGCATCGTCAATCAGCATGCCAATCGCAAGCGATAGAGCCATCAGCGTCATTACGTTCAGTGTCATTCCGAGCGCATTCATAATAATGAACGACGAAATTACTGAGATAGGGAGGGTAATCCCGGTAATAACGGTTGAGCGCCAGGAGTTGATGAAGCAGAATACTATAAGAATTGTCAGTATCCCGCCGATAATGAGTGTTTCCTTGACGTCTGCAAGCGATTCCCGAGTCATGATAGAGCCGTCTCGCACGAGCGAAATAGTCACGCCCGGAGGCATCTCTTTCTGTACTTTTGTAATAACTTTTTTTACCGTATCGACCAATTGAACCTGGTTGCCGCCCGACTGTTTATAAATATCGAGTCCAATAGCCGGCTTGCCGTTTACCAGCGCAAGTTTACGTTTTTCTTCGATTCCATCGCTGATCAGGGCCACCTCCCCCAGCATAATCGGTCGCCCGTTTTTCTGTGAGATGGTCATCTGGCGGTATTGATCTGCGCGATCCGGCTTCCCTTCTATTCTCAGCGGATACTCTGCAGTCCCCTTTGTTATGCGCCCCAGTGGAGTGTTTGTGTTTTCGGAGCGGATGCCTGAAACTATATCGTTCACGCCAAGTTTGAGCGCATCAAGCTTCACAGGATCGAGATCGACATTAACCTCTCGCTTTTGCCCACCTACCATGTCGACTTTGCCGACACCAGCAACACTCTCAAAGCGTTTTTTGACTTTCTTCTCAACCAGGGTGGTCAGTTCGCGAGGTGATAGGGAAGTCGACTCAACCGCCAGCGCAGCTATGGGAGCCGCATTGAAATCAAGTTTTTGAATAATCGGCTCATCTATTGAGTCTGGCAGGGTTCCACGGATAGAAGATATTTTTGCCCGCACTTCCTGCGCACAGTCATTTACTTTTTCTTCGAGCCGAAATTCAATTACTACCGTCGAAACGCTTTCGCGCGAGGTTGAGAAAACATGCTTTACGCCGGCAATCTGGTTTACTGCCTCTTCAATGCGCTTGGAGACCTCTCGCTCGACAGTCTCAGGCGAGGCGCCTGAAAATGTTGTTACTACCGATACAATAGGAAACTCGACGTTAGGAAACATCTCGACCGAAAGACGGCGATAAGAAAAGATTCCGAGGATAACCAGAGCCAGAACCATTACCGAGGCGAAGATAGGGCGTTTTATGGATGTATTTGAGAGAATCATCAGTGCTTCCTTGTTATTTTTTTGCTGTCGGAGGTGCGGGAGATGCCGGTGCTGTTGGAGTTGTTGCAGTTGTTGGAGCTGTCGCTGCAGCCACGGCAACATTATCGCCGTCTTTCAGGTTGAATCCGCCACGGACTACATACTGTTCGCCAGGCTTGAGCCCTGAAACGATTTCAATCATATCACCATTGACAGTGCCACTTTGAATGTCCCGTTTACGCACAGTCCCTTTTTCGACAACAAACAGACTCCCTTTTTTTGCCTGCATATCAAAAGTGCCGACCGCACTTCGTGGCACTTGAAGCACTTGCGAACGATTCCCGGTAATTATTCGTCCTTTTGCAAAGAGTCCCCCTTTCAGTGTTTCAGGTACATTGCGTACTTCTGCAATAACTTTAAGGGAACGGTCAGCGGAAGAAAGTTCAGGATTTATATACATAACCTTACCGGTAAAGGTACGTCCCGGCTGGGAATCTACTGAAAACTCCAGTGTCTGCCCTACTTTGATCCTGCCCGAATCTGTTGATGAAACGGTTACAGTAAGGTTGAGAAGACGATTATCCACTATTCTGAAAATAGGACCGGCAGCAGCAGCGTCGCTGGTCAGATCGCCGACATTTACATTTCGCATCGCAACAACGCCGTCAATCGGAGAGACAACAGCCCCCTTTTTCTGGCGAGCCATACCCTGCCGCAGTTCTTCCTCGGCGACATGAATTTGAGCCGCCGCGACTCCTACCCTTGCTTTTGCAGCTTCTGCCTCGCTCTTTGCATCGTCAAGCGACTGCTGCGTTGCGAGTCCTGACTCTTTCAGCTTGGAAATGCGTGCCAGTTCACGCTCTGCACGATTCGCAGCCACCTGCATCTGAACCAGGTTTGCCTTTGCCGATGTTATTCCGGCTTCGGCACGGCTTACCAACGCCTCGGTCTCGGCAACATCAATTCGAACAAGTGGCTGTCCTTTTGTTACATGAACCCATTCCGAAACCAGGACCTGTTTGACCAATCCTGGAATCTGTGTTTTTACATCAACCGAAAATTTAGGTTCCAGTCCGCCGGTAACCTCGATTCCATCGGTAACACTAGAGTTAGCGGCTGTACTCACTTCAACTGCAACAGGTGGTTTCGAAACCTGTACGTCACTTTTCTTTGAGTCACTCTTACTACAGGCAGAGATGGAAAAACTTACTACTGCCACAAATATAATTGCCGCAATCCTTTTCATTTCGTACTCCTTGCTAAAATAAGCGCCTTCAGATGGCGATGAAGTCTGTATTTCAATTTGTGCATATTCCGTTCAAGACAAGATCAAGCATTCGTTTCATGGAATCACCGTCAATGCGTGGATTGGTGTGACAAAGCTGTTCCTCGATAGTTATGTTCAAACATCCCATAACCGTCCAGACAATGTCGTTTACATTTCCGTCTTTAACCTCTCCCAGTTTTATTCCCTCACTGACAAGGCGTTCAAGTTCATCCAATACCCTGTCATAATACTGTTCCAGATTGAAATACGGCGCACCTTGCGGAGTTCCGTAGTAAATCGAGTAGCAGAGTTTTAGAAGCGGCAACTGCTTCACATAGCTGAAAAAAAGACCTGTGGTGAAATTTGTTATCCGTTCTCTGGCACTACCTGAATAACTCTTCAAGTCACTAAGAATTGCTTCAAAACGGGTATAGGACTCCTCCATCAGCTGAAGATACAGTCCTTCCTTGCTTTTGAAATAGTAGTAGAGAACAGGCTTGGTAACGCCTGCGGCTTCGCAGAGTTCACGGACAGAAGTGGCGGCATAACCACGGCGCGTGAATTGGTCCAGTGCGGCAATCATAAGGCGTTCCCGTGCATCTGCCGGAGGAATTGGTGTTAATATATTTTTCATTTGGCTCATTCTTCAGAGGAGTTGTTTACCTATCGGTAGGTATATGAAATATGGATGGGAGTGTCAATATTTTTTTGCAATCTTCGGTCAATTTTTTGAACAACAGGAGATGAAAGGCGAGTCTGATGACTCGCCTTTGAACAGTACAGAGGTATCTCTATAAGCTTACCGAAGTGACAACCAAGTATCAGGTACTACATCTACTTCACTGCCTCCCACCAGCTTGCTAGAGATTATTTCGAATGCAGTTGCAGCTGGGGCGGTTGTGCCGGCATTAAGGTCTAAAGTTATGGTAGCAAGATCGCCAGCAACCATATCTTTAGTCGTCTCAAATACTATGGATACTTTTTTCTCCGCTGCAATACATTTACCGACAATCAAACCGTCAGGCGTGGTGTTTGATGGGATTATTACTCCATCAGTTATTTGGCCGTCTGAACCTGCTTTCACTATTACACCGTCAGGGAGGGTTATGGTCGCCTGAATCCCTTTAACCTGGGAGGCGTTGCTGCCATTAAGAACAACAGTCAGGTTCATGGTGGTTTTAGCGACTGTTGCGACTGTTCCTGTGCTGTCGCTTCCGCCGCCGCAGGCGGCGAGGAAAATGAGATATGTTATTGTTAGTATATATTTTGTAATGTTCATGAATTCCTCCATTTTTGGCTTTTCTCACTCCCCTTCAAGGGGAAAGTTGGGGGGATGGGTTTACCAACTTCTCAAACCGGCTACTTTCATAAGAATAACCGTGGCATCGGCTATGTCTATGACTCCATCAGGCGCCGGTTTGCCATTCACAAGCGGTGCTACGTCAGCCGTTGCATAATCTGCTGCGGTAGGGGTGTCGAGTCCTACTGCAATCCGTAAGGCTCTTAATGCGTCAACGATATCAACAGTGCCGTCGCCATTTATATCCCCGGATGCACTGCCTGAGCTTTTGATTATGTTGCGCTGTACGGTAGCTGTTTTCCCTACCTGATCAGTGGCTGTTACGATTACGTTGTATGTTTTTTCGGTTGGCAGTGTGATGTTCTGGCTGAAACCGCCGTTTGTGACTGTTGGCGTGAAGGTTTGATCGCCAACTGCGATGCTGATAGTTGTGGTGGTGAGGTCTGTGACTGTTCCTCTTATCGTCATACTGCCCTGAGTTGTAGTTATATCCTGAACTGGCACGGTTACAGCGAGAGTCGGTGCTGTTGTGTCGGAAGTTATCGTCCGTTTTACGCTGCTGCTGTTCCCTGCCGGGTCGGTTGCGGTGATGTCAATGGTGTTAAGTCCGGATATCAGGTTTAGCGTTACGCTGAAGTCTATTCCGCTCATGGTGACGCCAGTGGCTGTTCCGTTGTTGACTTTGGCGGTGACGGTTGATGTTACGTCATTGTCATAGCCGGTAACTTCAACAAAAGTCTTATCTGTAACACTGTTGTCGGATGGCAGAGTGATTGCCAGGACGGGGGCGGTCTGGTCAAGGGTAATGGTGCGTGTGTCGGTTGTTTTCACACCAGAGTTGTTGGTTGCAATTGTTGTTATCGTGTTTGCTCCGTCAGCCAGAGTGATGGCAACGGTGAAACTGCCACTGGTTATGGTTGCCGGAGTGCCGTTTATGGTGAGACTCTTGACGCCGCTTTCGCTGTCGCTGGCAGTTCCTGCAACGTTGAGTGTGGCGTTATTGGTTTTTGCTCCGTTGTCAAGTGTGGAGACGGTGAGATTCGGGCCGGTTGTGTCGGTCGGAGTCCATTTGGCGTATAAAGTCAGAGCCGTATTTCCGCTGTAGGTTGCACCAGCGGCGTAGTTTGTGCCGGTTCCGTTGGCGGCTGTATTCCAACCGGCAAAGGTGTACCAAGTTTTTACCAGATTGCCGCTGTTTGCTGCCAGGATCAGATTGATCCCCTGGATTTTGGACTGGTCACCCGGTGCGGTGCCGGTGGTTGCGCCGTTGGCGTTGTAGGAAACAGTGTAGGTCGGTAGTGCCGTCCATTTGGCATATAAGATTAGAGCCGCATTTCCGCTGTAGGTTCCATTGGCGGCATAGTTTGTACCGGTGCCATCTGCTGCGGTATTCCATCCGGCAAAGGTGTAACCGGTTTTTGCCAGGGTGCCTGTGTTTGCGGCCAGGGTCAGATTGATGCCCTGGGTCTTGGTCTGGACGCCTGGCGCTGTGCCGGAGGTTGCGTTGTTTGTATGGTAGGTAACGCTGTAAGTCGGCAGTGCTATCCACTGGGCATATAGCGTGATGTCCTCCGTGAAAGGATAACTGGCGCCATCGGCGTAGCTCACGCCGCCGCCAACAGACGAAGTGTTCCAGCCGCCAAAGCTGTAACCGGGGCGGGTGAAGGTGTTGGTCGTAAGGTTGGTTGCAACATTTGTGCTCTGTGTGCTCGTTATATTGGTTCCGTAGTTGCTGTTGAAGGTAACGGTTTTGTTAGGAAGTGCCGTCCATTTGGCATACAGCGTGAGAGCTGCATCTATGCTGTATGTTTCTTCGACTGTGTAGGTCGTGCCACTGCCGTCTGATGCTGTGTTCCAACCGGAAAAAGTGTAACCGGCTTTTGCAAGGGTGCCTGTATTTGCAGCAAGCGTCAGGTCAATTCCTTCTATTTTGGCCTGATTGCTTGGCTTGGTGCCGGATGTGCTGCCATTGGCGTTAAAGGTTACGGTGTAGATTGGGGCTCTGCCTAAATATACTGAAGCACTTGTCCCTGCAAAGATGTTCTGCGAATTTGAAGGATTAATTGCAAGGGCATTGATACTCGGGTTGATCTCTGGTATTCCGCTGTTATCCGCTTTCCAGGTTTTTCCTCCGTCTACAGATTTGAAGACGCCAGCTTCTTCTATCCCGGCATAGACGAGTTGGGAACTTATTGGGGCAAGGGCAGAGACAGCCTTTCCGGTAGCCACAGAAAAGGTGTTCCAGTTATCCCCTCCGTCTATTGACTTACTCACTTTTCCAAAAGACTGCCCGACATAGATGGTCAGGGGATTTGATGGGTCGACGGCGATGGATAAGATACCTGCGCCTGACAAACCTTTAAGTGACCAGTTTGCACCTCCGTCAGTTGAAATGTAGATGCCCCCGTTGCGCCCCCCACCGTTGTTATCAACCCCGGCGTAAAGTATTGTGGGGATAGTCGGGTTAACGGCAAGTGTCCAGACATTAAGTGGCAGTCCGCTGCGTGCTGCAATCCAGTTTTCGCCACCGTCTGTTGTTTTGAATACTCCAGCACCATCCGTTCCTGCATATATTGTTACGGGGGTGCCTGAAGCTATGGCAAGGTTGCCCACAGAAGTGTCAGGTATATTGGTATTAAATCCACTCCAGTTTGCACCACCGTCCGTAGTTTTATAAATTTTATCTGTACCTAATGCTGCATACATTATTTGTGAGTTGGTTGGGTCAATTACCAGAGAGAAGATTGGCAAGGCAGGCAGACCGGTGGTCGAAACTTCGCTCCAGTTAAGCCCTTTGTCTTCTGATTTCAGGATCTTCCCAGCATATGTACCAGCGTACATTATCAGGCTGCTTGCCGGGTCAATGGCAAAGGTGAGAATTGAGCCGCTTCCTCCTGCTGTCGGCAGCGACCAGGTGGGGTACTTGGCGTACAGCGTAAGATCTGCATTACCACTGTAGTTGGATGTACCGTCTGCTTTTGCATCAGTGCCGCTGCCGTCTGCTGCTGTGTTCCAACCGGAAAAGGTGAAGCCGGTTTTTTCGAGGCCGCCGCTGTTTTCTGCCACCAGCAGATCAACTCCATGTGTTTTTATCTGGTCGCTTGGCTTGGCGCCTAAGGTGCTGCCGTTAGCGTTATAGGTTACTGTGTAGGTCGGAACAACGTAGGTAAACTGATCTTCCGGGCTGGTGGAACTGGTGCCGCCGGCAGTTACTACTGTGATGTCAACCGTACCGGTTCCAGCAGGTGAAGTAGCGGTAATTTGGGTGGACGAGTCAACGGTAAAACTTGCGGCACTTGTGCCAAACATGACCGAGGTAGCCCCTAAGAAGTTGGTGCCCGTTATCGTGACGCTGGTTCCGCCTAAGATTGTACCGCTGGTCGCTGAGATACCTATTACGGTGGGTGTAGAAGGGGGTATTTCGTATAACACAACATCATCTACCTGCCACCAATAATCATAATTTGCATTGTAATAATAAAATCTTATCTTAACATTGGATTTACCTGCCACATCTGTACTTACATCAATGTTTTCTGTCTTAGTGTAAACGGTATTCTCAATAGATGAACCAGTGTAAGTCCACATATTTTTCCATGGTCCACCATCAATACTTATGTCAACATCAGTTCTATCACCACCATCATAATAACGGTAGTGTGTTTTAAAACTAAGACCAACTGAAGAGTATGAAGAGAAGTCATAAGATGGCGTTATAAGTTCAGTGTCCATATTGACTTCTCCGGCCCAATCGCTGTCAGCTACAGCAAAACATCCTGTCCCGCCGGTTCCATTTCCCCTCGCAGAAAACGGACTCGTACTTGGATTATCAAATGCCCATACCCCTTTTGAAGTGACATTTATATTGTCTTTTACAATCCAATCTGTAGGAGTTTCACACGAGGTGAATCTTTCTGTAAGAATAGAAGTTCCTGTTGTACAGGTTGCAGTGGTGCCACCATTAATCCCACTACACGTCCAACTCCAAGGGCCGCTACCGCTGCTCACTTCCGAAGCTGTGCCCGCAGAGCAAAGATCGTCAGTTGGAGCCGATCCAAAAGGTTGTATATAGCTCCCACAAGCACCGTTGATTATCCCTTTGATTGAAAGCAAAGCCGTCATTGTTGGTTGAGATGAACTTATGTCGGTTACGCTCCATCCTGTAGCAGAGCCACTCCAGAATTTACTGTTTGGAGTAGTAGAATCTGCCAGACTTTTTGGGGAGACAAAAGGATCTTTTGCATCTCCTCTGTTTGTCCCTTTTTCCAGATGAAGAAGGTTGTCAGCCTGAATCAGGGAAACACCATAATGCTTCGAATAACTGGAACATGCACCGGGTGTTGTTGATGTACACGGGTAGCCATTTATTTCATTATCATTAGCACGGCTTGAAATGGTTTTGCCGTCAATATGCCAGACAAGCAGTCCGGCTCCATCAAGATATGTATCAAATCCTGATTTCTGACGGTTTTCAACAAGCAGATATTCTCCTGTTGTCGGGGTGCCGGTTCCAAGAGAGTAAAAATCTGGTGTTGCTGATGAAGCGGCGGCAATTGAAACTGAGGAATCGCCTGAAATATTTGTGGGGGTGATCCATCCGAGGTAAAATTTGCTCCATGGATCGAGGTGAGACGGGCTTTCGCCAAATCTCCAGTATTCACCACCATATTCTACTATCGGTCCAAGCCATGAACCGCTAGCCATAAGAGACCAGTTTCCAGCACCATCAGAGTTGCCAACAGTATCGTAAAGATCCGGAAGCCCTAACGCATGACCATATTCATGGGCAAAAACACCAAAACCTACCAATCTATTGTCAGGGTCTGGCGTGGCGAGTTCCGGCTGAATTACATAGTTGTTGATTTTGATTTTACCACCGCTACTGCAATCTTCATCTGTCACAAACTCACCATCTCCGGTCTTATATGATTCATAAGAATTGGCTTCGTTCAGATTCCAGCTGTGCGACCAGATGTCATTTTCATAAAAACCAGCCTCTTCACCGGTTCCCTGGTGAGCAATCATAACTACATCTACATAGCAGCTCTTTGACTGATCTACTACATAAGGAGCAAACTTGAAGCCGCCTGCGGCAGCTTTAGATACAGCCTCGTAAGCCAGCGTGCCTGGATACTTATCATATCCGAAGCCATCATTTTCTCCGTAATACATCCAATCCTTATCTGCAGTTAGCGGCCCATAAACTCCGTTAGTCCCTCCGTTGACAGTCAATTTGTTATATGAGTTTTCCAGATAATAATTTTTCATGGTGTTGCCAATATCACCAAACAAGAGGTTATCAAAATCATCTTTGGTTTTTCTAAAAGGAGTATCAGAAAAACCAATCAAAATTACCGGCAGACTTTTTGTTTCGCCAACCGAAGGAGTAAGCATCGGAGCGGATTGGCTGCGGGAAGAGGTTTTCTTATTGATCACTTTGGCAGGTGAAAGAGTTGAAGGGCGGAGTTTTTTCTCTATGCCGGACGGTGCATTTGATTTTGTTACAGGTATGGGAGAGCTCACCAGTTTGCCGTCGTTGTCATGAGTGGCATACATCCAGTTTTTGTTTTTTTGATCCTGGACAATGGAGTGCCCGGTTGCAGTTTCCCATCCGTGCGAACGTTCGTCGCCCCACTGGCGGGCTTTGATCTTTGTGCCGTCGGGTTGCTGTAACTCGATAAAATTGGGGGAGGCTGGCATTGAATGGGACTTTGATGGATAACTGAACAGCAAAAGTCCTATCACAAAATACAACGCAAAACCTATGGAAAATTGCTGACTCCTCATACGACTCCCCTTTTATATGTTTTAGAATTAGTAATGGAATTTTATTGCCGAAAGATTTGTATAGATTAAGCTGGATAATATGTCAATCAAGCAAAATGTCACTACGCATCATTTAGTGATAACAACTTTACCACTCTTTACTCTGCCCACTTATTTCTGACTAACTTACCCGCCAAACTCTATCGCAAACCACCACGCAGCTACAATAAATGTTGCACTCATAGCCACGAGAAGAAAATTCAGCACCCCACTCGTCCGGCCATATTTGCCGACCAGATATTCAGCGCATATCCCAAAAAATATGCCACTGACAAAACCAAACAAGTGAGCTCCCAGATCGCTGTTCTTCCCTTCGGTTCCAAGAATTGCCAACAGAGCTAATCCGGCAGCGACCGGCACAAACCAGCGCTTTTGCAGATGGTGCCGATAGCGTACAGTGCTGATTGCCGCAAGAAGCCCGACGGCACCGAAAACCGCAGTTGATGCTCCGAGCGAACGGTGATCCGGTGTTTGAATTGCAGCATTTATAAAGTTTCCAAGGGCTCCGGAAGCAAGCAGCAGACTCCAGGATAATCCAGAACCAAGCTCCCGGCTGAGTATAACTACAAATATACCGCCGATGGTAAGGTTACTCAGGAGGTGAGAAATATCAGCGTGCAGAGTAAGTGCTGTGATGCACTGCCACCACTTACCTCCCATAATCTGCGAGGCGTGAGCCGAACCAAGTTCCCTCAGATCAATTATGCCGCGCTCTGGAATGGAAATACCAAGAAGTGTCAGGTTGTGGAATGTTGCGAGAAGTATCAATACGGAAATGGTTGGAATGGTATTTTCAAACAATCGACGCGCCGCGGGGAGTGCCGGCGGCCAGTTGAAGTTGGCCTCCTCATAAAGGTGAAGCTCACGGACGGCGCTTTCATAATGCTGTTCAGGAACCAGTAATTGCCAATTTGAGCCAAGAGTTTCTATACAGCATGGGATCGAACGGGAGTCGAGAACCAGAGCCCAGGAGCGGGCCTTGGCCTTTGTCAGATTGATACCGTATTTTGAAGGGAGCGGCTGCCACCTGTTGTCTTCGCTGCTGTGAAGTGCGCCTGGTAGATCCATGACGCTTACCATAATCACTGTAACGAAAAAATGCCATACCTTCTGAATAAAAACAATAAAACTAGGCCTGGAAGAATCCTTCAATCACCTTTACCAAAGACTCTTTACGAATCGGTTTTGTCAGATAGGCATCCATGCCGGATTCCAGGCAGCTTCTTTCATCATTCTCAAGGACATTTGCAGTAAGTGCGATAATCGGAATATGACCACCTTTATCATGCTCCTCTTCACGGATAAATCTTGTGGCTTGGTAACCATCCATTTCGGGCATTTGAATATCCATGAAAATAAGATCAAAACAACCCTGTTTCCACTTGTCAATCGCTTCAGCACCGTTGTTGGCAATAGTGACTCTGTGGCCTAGTTTTTCCAGAAGACGCCCTGCAACAAGTTGGTTCACATGAATGTCTTCAGCAAGCAGAACTGACAAAGTGCGATCTTTCGGTGCATCAAGATATCTGGCATCTGCACTCTTGGGCGGCAGTTCAGCACGGAAAGTAAAAGTGAAGGTGCTGCCGGAATCTGGATTAGCTGACACTGTTATACTCCCGCCCATTGATTCTACAAGTCGTTGTGAAGTCGTCAGGCCCAGTCCAATTCCGCCAAATCTTCGGATTGAAGAGCCATCAGCCTGAACAAACGGTTTAAAGATAAGCTTTGCTGTTTCCGGGGAAATGCCTATGCCGGTATCACTGACCGAGCAAAAAAGGTGAAAATCCGCTCCCTTATCACGCACAACACCGAGGTTGATAAGAATACCGCCTGTTAGAGTAAACTTTATGGCATTGTCCAGAATATTGGTTAGCACCTTGCTGACGCGGGTCATATGTCCCAACACCGTTCCTGGTACATCAGGAGAAACATTAAGCCTTAAAGTAAGTCCTTTGGCTTCAGCATTCTCCCTTAAATCGCGTATGACCTGTTCCGCAACATCCACATACTTGAACGGCAGCGGCGCCAGATTTATGTAGTCCGCTTCAGAGTTGGTAAAATCGAGGATGTTATTTATGATTTTCAGGAGGTTATTGGCAGATTCCCTTATGATTCCAAGACATTCCTGCTGGCTCGGTGTGACTTCGCCGTCCAGCAAATAATCGGTCATACCGATAATACCATTCATGGGGGTTCTTAATTCGTGACTCACAATGGCGACAAATTCGTTTTTTGAGCGCTGTGAACTTTCGGCGGCACGTTTTGAGGTGATGAGGTTGCTGATGCGAACCTCCAGCTCTTCATGTGCATAAGGCTTGGCTATGAAGTCGCTTGCTCCATGCTGCAGAGTTTTTAGCACGTTGCAATCTGCGCCAGATGCGACAATAACCGGAATGTTTCTCAAATGCGGTTTTTTCTTCAGCTCATCAAGCATCTGATAACCATCCATAACAGGCATCACAAGATCAAGAATTATTAGGTCGGTATCAAGATTCTCCTCAAGCAGACTCAGAGCTTCCAGACCGTTTGAAGCCCTGATGCAGTGATGTCCACAGTTTTCCATCATTACATTGAGAATTTCGATATTTACCGAATCATCATCAACAATCAATACTTTGCCGGAACTCATGCCTCATCCTCCTGCTAGTTTACAATTTAATAGGGGTCAAGTATTCAGCAAGTCTATTGATTAGAATCGTTTTCAAACATTTTTTCAATCTTTTTGATCTCTACTTCAGCACATTCTGGACAGTAGCCATGGCTGAAATGAGCTTCGGAATGAGATGAAATATAGCTCTCCAATTGATTCCAATACCCTTTGTCATCGCGAATTTTCTTACACATCAGACAAATAGGAAGCAGTCCTG
>CAJBRY010000544.1 GCA_903958085.1 uncultured Geobacteraceae bacterium | reverse complement strand
GGACATGAAGATTCAGAAGTAGTTTATAAAAATAGTATACCTGGTGATCGAGAAGTTCATTTTGACTTAAAATCGTTTCAACCGGCACAAGCGCATTCATCTCCTGTGCCGGTCATACAACCTCCAACTACGTCAGTTCCGTCCCGGAGAATAAAAACAGATCAACCTATTTCTATTTCAATTACATCACCTGAAATTGATAGAGGCTTGAAAGTAGTCTTAAAATCTTCAACCCTTACCATAACAGGTGTCGCAACAGGTGGTAGTGGTGTGGCAGAAATCCTCGTTAATGGCCAGCAGGCGGCTCTTGGTGATCAAGGGCATTTTTCGTCTGAAGTTTTGCTGAAGCCTGGAGAAAATCAAATTACTGTTTCTGCCACGGACACTCAGCGTAAATCAAATACAAGGACTTTTTCAATAATCAGGGAAATTGTAAAAGTCGTAAAAAAGCCAGATGTAGAAGTCAAGGAGCCTATAACAATTAACACAGGCAAATACCATGCACTCATAATTGCCGTGCAAGATTACTCCAGCAGGGACATCAATAATCTGGAGCACCCGATTGCGGATGCTGTTGCAATCAAAAATATTCTGACCAAACGCTACACTTTTGACGATAAAAATATTGTTTTCTTAAAAAACCCGGATAGAAAGACCATTGGAACAACATTCAATGATCTGCGCAAAAGACTTTCAGAGAACGACAACCTATTAATATTTTATGCAGGGCATGGCGTCTGGATGGATGATATGAAAGAGGGATACTGGTTGCCGAGAGATGCAAGTGGAATCAATAATCCAACTGACTGGATACCTAACAGCACAATTCGCAATTATATCCGTGCACTTAAGGCTAAACACGTACTTCTTGTTGCTGACGCATGTTTCTCAGGTGGAATATTCAAGGTAAGGGAAGCCTTTACCAGCCCCAATGCCTCCATTGAAAAAATTTACGAGATGCAGAGTCGCAAGGCGATCACAAGCGGTTCGCTCAAGACCGTGCCAGATCGGAGTGTCTTTGTAGAGTATTTGGCAAAGAGGTTACGTGAAAACAAGGAGAATTACTTGGATGACGCTAAGACATATGAGCAGGCATGGTGGGAAGAACAAGCCGCTGCTTACATGGTTGAGAATAAGGAAAGCGACCGATTGAATGCAAGCCTGTGGTCAAGGTCAATGGCTGCAAGGTTTCCAAAGAAGTACAGGGAAAGCACAAAGCAAGAAATTACGGGTGCAGATGGTGCGCCACTAATTACAGGTATTCAGGTGACATTTGTGAAGCCTGAGTAACAACACGCATGGGGATTGTGGCAAATGGTAAGCGAAGTGATGGAAGACGTTCCAGAAGCGCCCCGCCCGACATAATCTCCAGCCGTGTTGGTGAAAGCGGATGCCGCCCGAAACAGTGTTGAATTGCGGACAAGTAGCGCAGTATCTGTGGATGTAGCGAGTAGCCAACAACCTATAAGGAAATGATTTGTCTGACGTAGCCAGTGCGATTGCCAACGCTGAGTTTCCCATCAAGCTGCAAGGCTTGTTTAAGCCATCACGGTACAAGGTAGCCTATGGTGGACGGGGCGGCGCTAAGTCATGGGGCATTGCTAGGGCATTGCTAATCAAAGGCGCTAAAGACCCGCTACGCATATTGTGTGCGCGAGAATTCCAGACCAGTATCAAAGATTCAGTTCACAAGCTACTGTGCGACCAGATCGAATCCCTTGGCCTGCTGGGGTTCTATGAAATCACCCAAAACAGCATCAGGGGAAAGAACGGCACAGAGTTTGCCTTTGCTGGCCTGAAGAACAACATTGCCAACATCAAATCTTATGAGGGCGTAGACATTTGCTGGGTGGAAGAAGCCCAGACCACCAGCCGATTAAGCTGGAATGTGCTGATCCCCACCATTCGTAAGCAGGGCAGCGAGATATGGATTTCGTTTAATCCTGAGTTGGAGACAGATGAAACCTATCAGCGGT
>CAJBRY010000543.1 GCA_903958085.1 uncultured Geobacteraceae bacterium | reverse complement strand
GTGATTGCTGAGGTCCTACAGCTCAACGACGAAATCGTAATAACGACGACTGCATACAAAGACCATCTGTTGATTGTACTTGAAAACCAACAACTGGAATTTGAGCGCCTTACCAGGGAAGTCGACATACAGCAGCAGTTACTCAGGCAAGACCTAATTTCGCGAAAAGAATTCGAAGAAAACAAACTGGCAGTGGCAATGGCAAATTACTCTATTAAGATAACGAAGCGACGAATCGCTGGAGCCGAAAAGCTGATTGTTGAGACGCAGGCTCAAACCAATAGTGCAATGATGCAGCAAAAAATCAAAGAGCCCGAGAACGGAACAGGCGTCACTCTCCTGATGCGCTATGACGGTAAAGCTCAATGGTCGCTGGCGGATTCCAAAAAAATCGAGAATTTCTTTTACTCTCGCTTTGGCTATTCACTGCCGGTGGCTGCTTGGGGTGCGACCGACCTCCACCGACGGATGCATCTGGATCACAGTAATGCGATGGACGTAGCACTCAATCCCGATAGCGCCGAGGGACAAGTGCTCATGAATTATCTGCGAGACGCCGGTATTCCTTACATGGCTTTTCGTGGGAGGATCGCAGGCAAATCCACTGGCGTCCACATTCATATAGGCAAACCATCGCTCAGATTAGCGTCTCCGTAAGGACTGTTGTGCAGATCGAGTTTCCATGCTGATCATACAGCACGGGCAGGTGCACCACCTATTTATCGAAGAATGTCTTGACATGGATCAGCGGCAGAGCCAGATGGCGGCGGCATATTCATCGCGCCCCTCTGCACGGAGCAAGTTTAAATGTCGATCCATATAATTCCAGTAAATAAACATATTGGTTGTTGTCCTTAGCACGATAGAGGCCTATGGTGAGCGTATTGACAAAAGTTACCGGGATATTGCCCAGCAAGATGAGTGCGTGTGCTGTTTTTGTTCTTTCTGTTCCCCTCCTGTGTTTATTCCTGACCAGTTGTGGCGTCATTACAGTCCCATACAGGGTTTTGAAGGGGACGGTCCAAGGTACGTACTATGTGGTGAAAGGCGCCTACGAATTAACTGCGGGAACCACGAAGCTTGTATACCATGTCGGAAAATTTACCTTCAAGGTGGTAAAAGCCCCCATTAACTGGGCTCTCACGAATGACGACATCGAGACCATAGACGGGCTTTCCCCGAAAGAAGCAATTCGCCAAGGCAGGGTCAAGAACGCTCCGTATAAGGTGAAGGGGAAGATGTACTATCCCATGTCTATTGAGAAGTCGTATTCCTACCAGGAGACGGGTGTTGCGTCCTGGTATGGTTATGAGACCATGCGCGGAAAGGGCGGCCGTATGACTGCAAACGGCGAGGTCTTTGACCCAAAGGGATTGACAGCTGCCCACAAGCACCTGCCCCTTCCTATCCACGTCAAGGTTACAAATCTTGAAAATGATCGCTGGATTGTTGTTCGGGTAAACGACCGTGGACCATTTCCCAGTGACTTCAACGCCGCGTCTGGTGACAGGATTATCGATCTAAGTGAGGGCGCTGCCAAAAGATTGGATTTTTACGACAAAGGTCTGGCAAGAGTGAAAGTGGAGACTATTCAACTGGGAGAAGATGAGTGACAGATACGGCAGTATGCCTGAACTGCACGGTTATCCTCATTAACACATAGGTAAAGTGAAGCAAGTATAGCTTCCTCTAACAAAGCGTCCCCTAATTTTAACAGTTATGCTTTATTTC